>PNLC01000520.1 GCA_013822885.1 Bradyrhizobium sp. | reverse complement strand
CAGGTTGGAGACGCCACCGGAGATATGCGCGTGAGGCAGGTTCTGGCGGATCCAGCGCGTCGCCTCGATGAAGTCGACGCCGTAATTATTGTGTTCTTCCAGCCCGGTTGCGATCGCAAAGATGTTCGGATCGAAGATGATGTCTTCGGGGGGAAAGCCGACCTGATCGACCAGGATATCATAGGCCCGCTTGCAGATATCGGTCTTGCGCGCAAACGTGTCCGCCTGTCCGACTTCGTCGAACGCCATCACCACGACGGCCGCGCCGTGGCGGCGCGCGATCTGGGCCTCGTGGATGAACTTCTCCACGCCTTCCTTCATCGAGATCGAGTTCACCACCGGCTTGCCCTGAACGCATTTCAGGCCGGCCTCGATCACAGCGAATTTCGAGGAGTCGACCATGACCGGAACGCGGGCGATGTCGGGCTCGGCGGCGACGAGGTTGAGGAACGTCACCATCGCGGCTTCCGAATCCAGCAGGCCCTCGTCCATGTTGACGTCGATGATCTGGGCGCCGTTCTCGACCTGGTCGCGCGCGACCTGCAGCGCCGCGGTGTAATCGCCCGCGGTGATCAGCTTGCGGAATTTGGCAGACCCGGTGACGTTGGTGCGCTCGCCGACGTTCACGAACGGAATCGCCGGTGTCAGTTCGAACGGCTCTAGACCCGACAGCCGCAGGCGCGGTTCGATCTCGGGAACGGCGCGCGGCTTGTGCGGGGCGACCGCGGCGGCAATTGCCGCAATATGGTCCGGCGTGGTGCCGCAGCAGCCGCCGACGATGTTGACGAGGCCGGCTTCGGCGAACTCGCCGATCAGGCGCGCCATGTAGTCCGGGCTTTCGTCGTACTGGCCGAACTCGTTGGGCAGCCCGGCGTTCGGGTAGGCGCACACCAGCGTATCGGCGACGCGGCCGATGTCGGCAATGTGGGCGCGCAGGTCCTCGGCGCCGAGCGCGCAGTTGAAGCCGATGGTGATCGGTTTGGCGTGCCGCACCGAATTCCAGAACGCCTCGGGCAATTGCCCTGACAGCAGGCGGCCGGACTTGTCGGTGATGGTGCCGGAGATCATCACGGGCACGTCGATGCCGCGTTCCTCAGTAATCTCCGCAATCGCGTAGAGCGCCGCCTTGGCGTTCAGCGTATCGAAGATGGTTTCGACCAGCAGCAGATCGGCGCCGCCGTCGAGCAGGCCGTTGATCTGTTCGCCATAGGCCTTGCGCAGATCGTCGAAGGTGACGGCGCGATAGCCGGGGTTGGAAACGTCGGGCGAGATCGAGGCGGTGCGGTTGGTCGGGCCCAGCGCGCCCGCGACGAAACGCGGCTTGCCATCCTCGGCGCTGACGCGCTCGGCCGCAGCTCGGGCAAGCCTTGCGCCGTCGCGGTTGAGTTCGTAGGCGAGGTCCGACATGTCGTAGTCGGCCTGCGCGATCGAGGTCGAGGAGAACGTGTTGGTCGCGACGATGTCGGCGCCGGCGCGCAAGTAGGCGGCGTGAATGTCCTCGATCGCGTCAGGCTGGGTCAGGATCAACAGGTCGTTGTTGCCGCGAACATCGCGATGGAAGTTAGCAAAACGCGTTCCGCGAAAAGCGGCTTCGTCGTACTCCAGGCCCTGGATCATGGTGCCCATGGCGCCGTCGAGCACCAGGATGCGTTCGCGCGCGGCGGCGAGCAGGGCGGTTCGCTTGGACGAAATCGAAACACTCATCGGATCAGGCAGCTTTCTGTGCGCCATTGGGGCGAATCCCCAGCAGATGGCTGATCGCGAACACGAGGTCCGCGCGGTTCATGGTATAGAAATGAAAGGTATCGACGCCGTGCTTGGCGAGCTTGTGCACCTGGCCGGCGGCAACCGTGGCGGCGACGAGCTTGCGCGTCTCGGCGTCGTCGTCGAGGCCTTCGAATTTTTCCGCCAGCCAGTTCGGCACTGACGTGCCCGCGCGCGTCACGAAGCCGCGCGCCTGCTTGAAATTGTGCATCGGCATGATGCCGGGCACGACCGGAATGTCGATGCCGCGGGCGCGGACGCGGTCGAGGTAGCGGAAGTAGAGATCGTTATCGAAGAAAACTTGCGTGATGGCGCGGTTCGCGCCGGCGTCGACCTTGGCCTTCAGCGTGTCGATGTCGGCGTCGATCGTCGGGCTCTCGGGATGCTTCTCGGGATAGGCCGAAACCGAGATCTCGATGTCCGGAAAACGCTTCTTGATGCCTTCGATCAGGTCGGGCGAACTCTGGTAACCGTCGGGATGGGCGTGATAGGCGGTGCCGATGCCGGTGGTGGGGTCACCACGTAGCGCAACGATGTGGCGGACGCCGACCTCGTGATAGCGCGCCACCACCTCGTCGATCTCGCCTTTCGGCGCGCCGACGCAGGTCAGATGCGCAGCCGGCGTCAGGCCGGTCTCCTTCAGGATACGCGCGATGGTCGAGTGGGTGCGCTCGCGGGTCGACCCGCCGGCGCCATAGGTCACCGAGACGAAATTAGGTGCGAGCGGCGCCAGCCGGTTGATGGTCTCCCACAGGCTGCGCTCCATCTCCTCGGTCTTGGGCGGAAAGAACTCGAACGAAATCTTCGGCGAATGGAGCGCGCGCTGGCCGTCGAAAGCGGGAGGCGAAACTTCGGTCATGGCTCGCAGGGCTCCAATGGACGAACATCAGGCCTAGTGGCCATCCCCTAAAATAGGCCAAAGGCGACGTCCCAAATAGCCCATCAATGGTGGGAATTTGCCCAATTGACGCGATAAATGTTGATTTACGTGCAAAATTAATGAATTGGTGGGCATGTAGCTTTTGAGATTTAATCAAAGTATATCAATAATATAATTGAATGACTATCGCTCGATTGTGCTTGGATCGGCGTGGGCAAGTTGCTGATTTATTATGGTTGTCATATCTTGTCCCACTTAAGCCGCGGCCGCAGTCGCCTCCTTCCCCACGGGCGCGGGCCTGATCTGCGCCAGCCGGGCCTTTGTCGCCTCCGCTTGCCGCATTAGTTTAACGCCATGATCCCGCTTTCAGTCCTCGACCTCTCCGTCGTCACCACAGGCACCAAACCCGCCGCAGCGCTGCGCAACAGCATCGATCTGGCGCGCCACGTCGATGGCCTCGGCTATGTCCGCTACTGGCTTGCCGAGCACCACAACCTGGCCTCGGTGGCGAGCCCCGCGCCCGATCTGATGATTGGGCAAATTGCGGCGGTGACGAAAAATATCCGCGTCGGCTCCGGCGGCGTGATGCTGCCCAACCACGCGCCGCTGGTCGTGGCCGAGCGTTTCAAGATGCTGGAGGCGCTGTTTCCCGGCCGCATCGATCTCGGCCTCGGCCGCGCCCCCGGGACCGATGGCGCGACCGCCCATGCCCTGCGAAGCCGGCTCGACCGCCGCGAGGGTGACGACTTTCTCGAACGGCTGAGCGAGCTTGTGCTATGGGAGACCCGCGGTTTCCCGGCCGGCCATCCCTACAACAATGTGGTGGCGATGCCCGACGACACGCCGCTG
>PNLC01000519.1 GCA_013822885.1 Bradyrhizobium sp. | reverse complement strand
GGGCCGTGGTCGGCAAGGTGAAGATTCTCGACGAGAACGACGAGGAGCGGCCGGTGGGCGAAATCGGCACGGTCTATTTCGCCGACGCGCCGGTGTTCACCTATCACAACGATCCCGACAAGACGCGGAAGGCCTACAACGACAAGGGTTGGTCGACGCTCGGCGACGTCGGCTATCTCGACGCGGAAGGGTTTCTCTATCTCACCGACCGCAAGAGCTACATGATCATCTCCGGCGGCGTGAACATCTATCCGCAGGAAACCGAGGACGTGCTGATCACCCATCCCGCCGTCTCCGACGTTGCCGTGTTCGGCGTGCCGAACGAGGAGATGGGCGAAGAGGTCAAGGCCGTGGTGCAGCCGCACGACATGACCAAGGCCGGAAAAGAGCTCGAAGCCGAACTGATCGTGTTCTGCCGCAAGCATCTGTCGCCGATCAAATGCCCGAGGAGCATCGACTTCGAGCCCGAGCTGCCGCGCACGCCGACCGGGAAATTGGTGAAGCGGCATCTGCGGGACAAGTACTGGCCGAAGCCGGCTGTGAAGACATAGGAGCGCGGCGAACTGCTAGCTTCCTTCCCTTCTCCCCTTGTGGGAGAAGGTGCCTTCCCGCAGGGAAGGCGGTTGAGGGGTCTGTCTCCGCGGAAAGAACCCCTCACCCGTCTCGAATGAGCTCACGCTCATTCGATCCACCCTCTCCCACAAGGGGAGAGGGGAAGAGAGGCGCAAAGCATGACCAACCTCCCCGATATCCCGCTCCCCGCCACCATCCGCTGCCGCTACGTGGAGGACATCAACGGCCTGCGCATGCACGTGCTCGAAGCCGGCTTTGAGACCGCCGGCCGGCCTTGCCTGCTGCTGCTGCACGGCTTTCCCGAACTCGCCTACTCCTGGCGCAAGGTGATGCCGGTGCTGGCGGAGGCCGGCTATCACGTGATCGCGCCGGACCAGCGCGGCTATGGCCGCACCACCGGATGGGACCCGAGCTACGAAGGCGGTCTCGGTGCGTTCCGGGTGCCCAATCTGGTGCGTGACGCGCTCGGGCTGGTGGCCGCGTTCGGCCACCGCAGCGTCGATGCCGTGATCGGGCATGATTTCGGTTCGCCCATTGCCGCCTGGTGCGCGCTGATCCGGCCGGATGTGTTTCGATCCGTCGTCATGATGAGCGCCCCGTTCGGCGGGCCGCCGTCACTGCCGTTCGGCACCGCCGACGAGCCGCTCAAGCCGGCGGCCAATGATCCGATTCATCGCGATCTCGCCGCGTTGCCGCGTCCGCGCAAGCATTACCAATGGTACTACTCGACGCGCGAGGCCAACAACGACATGCAGCATGCGCCGCAGGGCGTGCATGATTTCCTGCGTGCCTACTACCATTACAAGAGCGCAGACTGGAAAGACAACCAGCCGTATCCGCTGCAATCCTGGTCGGCGGACGAAATCGCCAAGCTGCCGACCTATTATGTGATGGATCTCGCCAAGGACATGGCCGCGACGGTTGCGGAGGAAATGCCGTCGGCCGCCGAGATCGCCGCCAACAAATGGCTGCCCGACAGCGAACTCGCCTATTACAGCGCCGAATATGGCCGCACCGGCTTCCAGGGCGGCCTGCAATGGTATCGCTGCGGCACCACGGGCGCGTTCACACCGGAACTGCAGACCTGGTCCGGCCGCACCATCGACGTGCCCTCCGCCTTCATCTCGGGCAAGCAGGACTGGGGCACCTATCAGCGCCCCGGCGTCTTTGAAGCGATGCAGAAGAAGGCCTGCACCAACATGATCGGCTGCCATATCATCGACGGCGCCGGTCACTGGGTGCAACAGGAGCAGCCCGCCGAGGTGAGTCGGCTGCTGGTGCAATTCCTGCAAGAAGCGAAGAAGTAACTACCAGAACCGCGAAGGCGTCGTCCCGTGAAGAATTTCGCTGATCTCACCGAGCGCGAGGTGCTGGCCGTTGCGATCTCCTCCGAGGAGGAAGACAGCCGCATCTATATGAGCTTCGCGGAGGACCTCGCCGAACGCTACCCCGACTCCGCAAAGATCTTCGAGGAGATGGCCGAGGAGGAACGCGGCCACCGCCACCGGCTGCTCGAACTCTACGAGAAGCGATTTGGGCCGCATCTGCCGCCGATCCGCCGCGAGGATGTCAGGGGCTTCCTGAAGCGACGCCCGATCTGGCTGACCAAGAACCTGCCGCTCGACACCATCCGCAAGGAAGTCGAGACCATGGAACTGCAGGCCGAGCAATTCTACATCAAGGCCGCCGAGCAGGCCGAAGACGTCGGCGTGCGGCGATTGCTGGGTGACCTGGCCGACGAGGAAAAGAGCCACGAGAAGCTCGCCGTCAAACTGACCGACCGGATTCTCAGCCCCGACGTGCGCGCCGAAGAGGACAAGACGCGGCGGCGCATGTTCGTGCTGCAATATGTGCAGCCGGGACTTGCCGGGCTGATGGACGGGTCGGTCTCGACGCTGGCGCCGCTGTTTGCCGCGGCCTTTGCCACCCACAACAACTGGCAGACCTTTCTGGTCGGGCTTGCGGCCTCGATCGGCGCCGGCATCAGCATGGGATTTGCCGAAGCCTTGTCCGACGACGGCTCGCTGACCGGACGCGGTTCGCCCTGGCTGCGCGGCGCCGCCAGCGGCATCATGACCGCGCTCGGCGGCCTCGGCCACACCCTTCCTTACCTGGTCCCTGACAGCTGGCCGAACGCGTTCTGGATCGCCACCGCGATCGCCGGCATCGTGGTGTTCTTCGAGCTATGGGCCATCGCCTACATTCGCGCGCGCTACATGGACACGCCGTTCCTGCAGGCGGCATTCCAGATCGTGCTGGGCGGCGCCATCGTGCTCGCGGTCGGAATATTGATCGGCGGGGCGTAGATTTCAGCAATTGCGGTCAAGCGCACGTTTGCGCCGCATCATAAGTGATCGCGGCATGGCGGGATGGCGGCTCCCGCGATGATTTGGCGCGCGGCGCAGCCGTCTTGCGACCCGCGCCCAAACTGCGCATCATCCACGCCGCATCTGACAACGGGAGTACGCCTTGGCCAAATCGGAATGGAGCTTCAAGACCGCGGTCGAATTGTCGGCGGCGCTGGCCGCAAGGAAGGTCTCGGCCGTCGAACTGGCCGAGGACGCCATCGGCCGCATCGAGCGACATGACGCGAAGATCAACGCGATCTGTGTTCGCGACTTCGAACGCGGCCTCGCCGCCGCCCGTGCCGCCGACGCCGAACTGGCCCGCGGCGTGAAGAAGCCGCTGCTCGGCCTGCCGATGACGGTGAAGGAATCCTTCAACATCGCGGGCCTGCCCACGACCTGGGGCAATCCGGCGCAGAAGGATTTTCGGCCTCCGGAAGACGCGCTGCCGATCACCCGCGTCAAGGACGCCGGCGGCGTGATCCTCGGCAAGAACAATGTGCCGCTCGGGCTCGGCGACTGGCAGAGCTACAACGAGATCTACGGCACCACCAACAACCCGTTCGATCTCGGCCG
>PNLC01000518.1 GCA_013822885.1 Bradyrhizobium sp. | reverse complement strand
GCGCGCCGGCCGGAACTGGTCCTGCTTGGCGCGCTGGCCTGGTGCTTCCTGATCGGCGAGATCGCCGAGCGGCTGCATCTGTCGCGCGAGATGGGCTCGCTGGTGGCCGGCGTTTCGCTGTCGACATTCCCCTATGCGCTCGACGTTACGGCCAAGGTCACGACGCTGCGCGACTTCTTCATCACGCTGTTCTTCGTCGCCCTCGGGATGACGATCCCGATTCCCGGCCTGTCGGTGATTGGCCTGGCGCTGCTGATCGCGGCGTTCACGGTGGTCAGCCGGGTGGTGACGACGTTCGTGCCGCTCTACCTGATGAAGCAGGGGCTGCGTGCCAGCCTGTTGCCGGCGATCAATTTGGCGCAGATCTCGGAATTTTCGCTGGTCGTGATCCAGACCGGCGTTGTGGCCCATCATATCAGCACCGACACGTCGAGTGCGGTGTCGTTCGCCTTCGTGGTTCTGGCGGTGCTGAGCACCTTTGCCATCTCGAAAAGCGACCAGCTCACGCGCGCCCTGATCGGTCCCCTGAAGCGCATGGGCCTGCGCGATCTCGATCACAGGCAGGATGCCGATGCTGGACATGAGGGCGGACACGGCGAGGCGCGGCGGGTCGTCATCCTCGGCTTTTTCCGCGCCGCCAGTGCGCTGCTCAGCGAGATCGAACGCCGCAGTCCGGCCGTCCTGGACCAGATCACGGTGATCGACTTCAATCCCATGGTATTCCGGACACTGACCGACCGCGGCATGCACGTGGTCTATGGCGACATCAGCAATGTGGAAACGCTGGTGCATGCCGGCGTCGGCAAGGCCGAACTGATCATCCTCAGCATCCCGGATTCGCTGTTGAAGGGCGCCGACAATGAAAAGCTGGTCCGGCATGTCCGCTCGCTCAATCCGACCGCCAAGATCGTGGCGACCGCGGAGATGCTCGCCACCGTCGACGATCTCTACGCGGCAGGAGCCGATTACGTCACGGTGACCCGGCTCAGCGACGCCAACGAACTCTACAAGGTGATCGAGGCCGCCCAGGCGGGCCTGCTAGAAGACAAGCGCGCCGAGACCGACGCGCTGCTCAGCGAGCGCCGCGAGGTGCTGCCGTAGGAATGGGGCTGCTGGCTCAAGGCCGGGTTCAGCTTGTGGCCTGCGGGTGTTTTTCTCAGTACCGGCCCCGCGGCAGCATGGTCCTTCCGCCAAGCGGCCGGCGATGTTCTGGCCTGCGTATTGACGCTGGCGCAGACGATTGAGTCCGGCTAATGCACTTGGGCACTTGAGCGAGATTTTGGGAAAAATGGCCGATACCATCCAGGAAGTTCTGCAAGCTTTTGCCAACGGCGAACTCGTCGTCGTGACCGACGATGACGACCGGGAGGGGGAGGGCGATCTGATCGTTGCGGCCTCGCTCTGCACGGCGGAGAAGATGGCGTTCATCATCCGCCACACCTCGGGCATCGTCTGCGCGCCGATCACCACCGACGACGCCCGCCGCCTGCGGCTCGATCCGATGGTGGCGCACAACGAGTCCAATCACACCACTGCGTTTACGGTCTCGATCGACTACAAGCCCGATGGCGGCACCGGCATTTCGGCGGACGAGCGGGCCTCCTGCTGCCGCGCGCTTGCCAATCCCAACGCCGGCGCCAATGATTTCGCCCGGCCGGGCCACATCTTCCCGCTGATTGCCCGCGACGGCGGCGTGCTGCTGCGATCCGGCCATACCGAGGCGGCGGTCGACCTGTGCAAGCTGTCGGGGCTGCCGCCGGTCGGCGTCATCAGCGAACTGATGAATGACGACGGCACCGTCATGAAGGGCGAGCAGGTCGCGCGCTTCGCCGCCACCCACAGGCTCAAGCACGTCACGATCGCTGACATGATCGCCTACCGCCAGGCGCGCGAAAAACTGATCGAGCGGGTCGCGACCTTCACCACCGATAGCCCGATCGGCCCGCTGCAGGGCTACGCCTATCGCTCGCCGTTCGACGAGATCGCGCACGCCGCGTTCGTCTACAACGGCGTCGGCGACGGCAAGAAGGTGCTGACGCGGCTGCACAAGCCCAATATCGTCAAGGATCTCTTCACGGGGCAGGCGCGGATGCAGATCGTGCTCAACCATTTCAAGGATGCCGGCCGCGGCGTGCTGGTGTACCTGCGCGACGGTGCGGCCGGGGTTCCCGTCGAGCCGGTCGGCGAACAGAAATCGGCGGAGGCCGATCGCAACCGGCAATGGCGTGAAGTCGGCGTCGGTGCCCAGATCCTGCGCGATCTCGGCATCACCTCGATCGTCAACCTCACGTCCTCGGTGCACGACTACAAGGGACTATCCGGCTTCGGCATCGAGATCGTCTCCAACGAAAAGCTGGAAGGCTGATGCGTCGTCATTCCGGAATGGTCCGCAGGACCATATCCGGAATCTCGAGATTCTCGGGTGCGCAAGGGCGCTCCCAGTTCGCATCTTCGATGCGCCCCGGAATGACGATCACCCAATCCATTTGCGCTTCCGCTGATAGCGCATTACTTTGTCGGCCGACAATTTCATGAGGACTGTGATGCGAAAGGGATATTCATGAGCGTGCGCCCTCAGACCAAGGACAAGCCGACGGCGGCCGGCTTCCAGTGGGACGATCCGTTCCTGCTTGACGAGCAGCTCACCGAAGACGAGCGCATGATCCGTGACACTGCGCGCGCCTATGCGCAGGACAAGCTGCTGCCGCGCGTGATCAAGGCCTATCTGGAAGAAAAGACCGATCGCGAGATATTCAACGAGATGGGCGAACTCGGCCTGATCGGCGTGACGCTGCCCGAGGAATATGGCTGCGCCAATGCCAGCTACGTCGCCTACGGCCTCGTGGCGCGGGAGATCGAGCGCGTCGATTCCGGCTATCGCTCGATGAATTCGGTGCAGTCGTCACTGGTGATGTATCCGATCTACGCGTATGGCGACGAGCACCAGCGCAAGAAATACCTGCCGAAGCTTGCCACCGGCGAGTGGGTAGGGTGCTTCGGCCTGACCGAGCCGGATGCCGGTTCCGACCCCGGCGGCATGAAGACCCGCGTCGAGAAGGTGTCGGACGGCTATCGCATCAGCGGCAGCAAGATGTGGATTTCCAATGCGCCGATCGCCGACGTGTTCGTGGTCTGGGCGAAATCCGCCGCGCATGACAACCAGATCCGCGGCTTCATTCTCGAGAAGGGAATGAAGGGCCTGTCGGCGCCGAAGATCGGCGGCAAGCTGTCGCTGCGCGCTTCCGTCACCGGTGAGATCGTGATGGACGGCGTGGTGGTGCCGGAAGACGCGCTGCTGCCCAACGTATCCGGCCTCAAGGGTCCGTTCGGCTGCCTCAACCGCGCCCGCTACGGCATCTCCTGGGGCGCGATGGGCGCCGCCGAGGACTGCATGCACCGCGCCCGCCAGTACACGCTCGACCGCAAGCAGTTTGGCCGGCCCTTGGCGGCAACCCAGCTCGTACAGAAGAAGCTCGCCGACATGGAAACCGAGATCGCACTCGGCTTG
>PNLC01000517.1 GCA_013822885.1 Bradyrhizobium sp. | reverse complement strand
AAAACTTCGAGGCGCTGCCAAAACCCTATCGCAGCTACCGCGCCGGCTACGTCTACCGCAACGAAAAGCCCGGCCCCGGCCGCTTCCGCCAGTTCATGCAGTTCGACGCCGACACGGTGGGCTCCGCGTCGCCCGCGGCCGACGCCGAGATGTGCATGATGGCGGCAGATACGATGGAAGCGCTCGGCATTCCCCGCGGCAGCTACGTGGTGAAGGTCAATAACCGCAAGGTGCTCGAGGGTCTTAAAGAGGCGCTCGGCGTGCCAAATCCAATAAGCGATTTGCAGTGGCTCGTGGTGCTACGGGCGATCGATAAGCTTGATCGCCTCGGCCAAGCAGGTGTTTTCGAGTTGCTTACCTCAGGGCGAAAGGACGAAAGCGGGGACTTCACCAAAGGAGCTGATCTGAATGAGGCTCAAGCCGACAATGTTATGCATTTCCTCGGCTACACTAAAAGTGCCGATAAAGGCTACGTTCCTGAGTTGCCAGCGCTTGATGTTGCGTCGGAAAGCAACGAAGGGAGATTGAAGTGGTTCGAATCGAGTGTTTCTCTGGGGAAGACCGGCCTTGAGGGGATTGCTGAGCTAAGGGAGATCGCTAGCCAGGCGAAAAAGTCGGGCTATGATGAGTCGCAAATTCTAATAGATCGATCCGTCGTGCGCGGCCTCGAATACTACACCGGTCCCGTCTACGAGGTCGAACTCACGCTCGAAACCAAAGACGAAAAAGGCCGCCCCGTGCGCTTCGGCTCGGTCGGCGGCGGCGGGCGCTATGACGGCCTCGTCTCGCGCTTTCGCGGCGAGCCGGTGCCGGCGACGGGTTTTTCCATCGGCGTGTCGCGGCTGCAGGCGGCGCTGACGATGCTGGGCAAGCTCGACACGCGACCGGACTTCGGGCCCGTCGTCGTTACCGTATTCGATCGCGACCGTGTCGCCGACTACCAGAAGATGGTCGCGCAACTGCGCAACGCCAACATCCGTGCCGAGCTTTATCTCGGCAATCCCAAGAACATGGGCAACCAGCTCAAATATGCAGATCGTCGCAACAGCCCTTGCGTGATCATCCAGGGCTCGGACGAGAAGGCGCGCGGCGAAATTCAGATCAAGGATTTGATCGACGGCGCCAAGGCCGCTGCCGCCATCGCTTCCAACCAGGAATGGCGTGAAACCCGTCCGGCGCAGTTCTCGTGTGCCGAAGGCGAGATCGTCGCCAAAGTGCGCGAAGTGCTGGCGCGCCATGACGTGAAGTGGGGTATTTGATTTCGTCATACGCGGGCTTGACCCGCGTATCCATCTTCAAAATGATGGATTGCCGGGCGCAGACAAGTTTACGTAGTCTGCGCAGGCAGACTACTATGCCCGGCAATGACGATGAGCGAACAAGAACAAAGGGAGCAATACCAATGCCTGAGATCACCGTGAGCATGGCCTTCGGCCGCACCGACGAACAGAAGGCCGGCATGATGCGCGACATCACCCAGGCACTGGTCAAGAACCTCGGCGTCGACGCCGATGCAGTCGTGATCCAGATCAACGAAGCGCCGCTCGCCCACAAGATGAAGGGCGGTAAGACTTTCGTGGAGCGCGCGGCCGCGGCGAAGAAGTAGCGGGCTCTCTCGACCGTCGTCCCGGCCTTGCGCCGGGACCCATAACCACCGATGTTAGTTATCGGCAAAGCTGGAGCTCCAGCTCGGCCTAACCACTTGTATTTGTGGTTATGGGTCCCGGCGCAAGGCCGGGACGACACCGCCCTCGCGGAAACATCCATGGACGCACGTGACTTCATCAAAATCGGCATGAGCGCCGAGCGGACGCTGGTCGTGCCGGCCGAGCGCACGGTCGGGCATTTCGTACCGGGCATGCCGATGGTCTACGCGACGCCGATGATGATCCTGGAAATGGAGATGACGTCCGGCGACGCCATCCGTGGTTCGCTGCAGCCGGGCTGGGTCACGGTCGGCACCGAAGTCGACATCCGCCATCTGGCGGCAGCGCTGGTCGGTGCAACGGTCCGCACCACAGCGAGCGTGATCGCGGTGGAGCGTCGCGTGATCCGCTTCGAGGTCGCAGCGTTCGAAGGCACGCGCAGGCTCGGCGAAGGCCATCACGCCCGCGGGCTGATCAACGTCGAGAATTTCAACAAACGGCTTGCGGGGAAGTAGCCGACAGCCGTTGTTCACCGGTCGTCATGCGCGGGCTTGACCCGCGCATCAATCGAGAAAAAGTCTTCTGGTTTGATGGCCCGGCAATGACAGGTCGATGGACTGAACTTACTTCGCCAGTTCCTTCGAGCGTTTCGTCGCTGCGGCAATCGCGCGGATCATCAGTGGCTGCAGGCCGTCCTTGGCCATCAGCACTTCAAGTGCTGCGGCCGTAGTGCCGCCGGGCGAGGTGACGTTCTGGCGCAGCGTTGCGGAATCAAGGTCGGAGCGATGCAGCAGTTCGCCGGAGCCTGCGACGGTCTCACGCGCGAGTTTGGTGGCGAGCGCGGCGGGCAGGCCGGCCTCGACGCCGGCGCGGGCGAGTTCTTCGGCGAGCAGGAAGACATAGGCCGGACCGGAGCCGGACACGGCGGTGACAGCGTCCATCAGGCTCTCATCTTCAACCCATTCGACCGAACCGGTGGCGCGCAACAGCGCGTCCGCCGTGGCGCGTTGTGCGGCGCTGACATTTTTGGCCGCCACCGCAACCGTGATGCCGCGGCCGATGGCAGCCGGCGTGTTCGGCATGGCGCGAACCACCATGCCGCCGCAGACCTGCTCCAGTGCGGCGATGTTGGTGCCCGCCATGATTGAGACCACGAGCGTGAACGGTCCGACCAACGGCTTCAGCCCCGGTCCTGCCTCGCGGAACATCTGCGGCTTTACCGCCAGCACCAGCGTATCGGCCGTGGCGGCGTCGTTCGGATTGAGGCGGATGCCTTTGGCGGCGAGCGCCTTGATTTCGTCGGAGGGGTGGGGCTCGACCACCATCACGCGGCTTGCGTCGAGGCCGCCCGCCAGCCATCCGGTCAGCATCGCGCCGCCCATCTTGCCTGCGCCGGCAAGAGCGATGGTGCCGCTGGTGCTTTGCAGTGCGTTGATCGTGTTCAAGGCGTCACCACATGTCCGCGTCGTCCCTGCGAACGCAGGGACCCATAACCACAGGCGGTTTTAGTGAAGCGATGAAGGCGCGACAAGCAGTTTGCTTGAGCCGCGAGGTCACGGCGTATGGGTTCCTGCTTCCGCAGGAACGACGGCGAGTATGTGGAAGCGGCGAGCCCTACGCCTCGCCGTCGGTATCGAACATCGCCGCGCTCATGGCTTCCGACGCGGTCTTGCCGGCCCAGATCACGAACTGAAACGCGGGGTAGTAGCGCTCGCAGGCGTGGATGGCGCCGACCAGCATGGCCTCGCACTGGGCGGTCGAGGCGGTCAGTCCGCCCGGCAGCACCAGCGCCTGCCGGTACATGATCATGCCGGTGTGGGTCCAGATGTCGAAATGGCCGATCCATAATTGCTCGTTGACCG
>PNLC01000516.1 GCA_013822885.1 Bradyrhizobium sp. | reverse complement strand
TCGACAGCGCGGTGAAGGAACTGGGCTACGTGCCCAATCTGGCCGCGCGCGCGCTGGCTTCGCACCGCACGGAAGTCATCGGCGTCGTCATCCCTTCGCTCACCAACAGCGTGTTCGCCGACGTGCTGCGCGGCGTCTACGATTCCTCCGAAGGCAGCCGCTACAGCATCCAGTTGGCCAACACTCGCTACAGCATCCTGCAGGAGGAGAAACTGCTGCGGCTGTTTCGGGCCCAGAAGCCGGCGGGATTGATCGTGACCGGGATCAACCAGACCGCGGAATCGCGCGCGATCCTGGAGTCGATGAATTGCCCGGTCACGCAGATCATGGAGATCGGCGACAGCCCGGTCGACATGATGGTCGGCTTCTCGCATTACGATGCGGGTTTTGCGGCCATTTCGCACATTCTCGAACAGGGGTACCGCCGTGTGGGCTTTCTCGGCGCACGCATGGATCCCCGCGTCCAGCGGCGCTTCGAAGGGTATCGTGATGCCATGAAGGCGGCATCGCTGTTCGACCCGAACCTCGTCATCACCACGTCGGTGCCGACCACGGTCACGCTTGGTGGGACGCTGTTCGCCGACCTTCTCGCCAAGACGCCCGATATCGATGCGGTGTTCTGCGTCAACGACGACCTCGCGCTCGGCGTGCTGTTCGAGTGCCAGCGGCGCCAGATATCGGTTCCCCGTGACCTCGCCATCGTCGGCTTCAACGACCTGGAATACATGGAGTCGGCGGTGCCATCGCTCTCCAGCGTGCGTACCAATCGATATGAAATGGGCCGCCACGCCGTCACCATGGTGATCGACGCGATCGAGGGTCGCCGCCCGCAGGAGGCGGTGCTCGACCTCGGCTTTCAACTGATGGTTCGCGAAAGCTCGTCTCCGCAAAATATCTGATGGCTGGCTTCCGGTCAGGGCCCTCAACAGAAATTGGTAGCGCTATCTTTTCGCTCGAACTAGGATCGAGGTTCGCTCTGACGGCAATGCGACACGGCGCGCGCGTTTGCAGTGGATGAAATTTCCAGCATGGTGCAGCGCTGCCGTGATTTGAGCCGCCCACGAGTTTGCAGTGCGGGAGAAAGCAATGAAAAAAAACGACAACAAAGTCACCAATGGCAAGGGCCGGAAACTTCGTTCGCTGGAGTGGTTCAACAACCCGCATAACCCGGGAATGACCGCGCTCTATCTTGAGCGCTATCTCAATTACGGCCTGACCCGGGAAGAATTGCAGTCCGGCAAGCCGATCATCGGCATCGCACAGACCGGCAACGACCTCTCCCCGTGCAACCGCCACCATCTCGAACTGGCGCACCGGGTGCGCGAAGGCATCCGCGCCGCCGGCGGCATCGCCATGGAATTCCCGACGCATCCGATCCAGGAGACCGGAAAGCGCCCCACCGCAGCGCTCGACCGCAACCTTGCCTATCTCGGGTTGGTCGAAATCCTGTTCGGCTATCCGCTCGACGGCGTGGTGCTGACCACCGGCTGTGACAAAACAACGCCTGCGTGCCTGATGGCGGCAGCGACCGTCAATCTGCCCGCCATCGTGCTCTCGGGCGGCCCGATGCTGAACGGCTGGTTCAACGGCGAGCGCACAGGATCCGGCACTGTCGTCTGGAAGGCGCGCGAGCGGCTTGCCGCAGGCGAGATCGACTACAACGAGTTCATCGACATCGTGGCCTCCTCGGCACCCTCGGTCGGTCACTGCAACACGATGGGCACCGCCTCGACGATGAACTCGCTTGCCGAAGCGCTCGGCATGTCGTTGCCGGGATGCGCGGCGATCCCCGCGCCCTACCGCGAGCGCGGCCAGATTGCGTACGAGACCGGAAAGCGGATCGTCGAAATGGTGTGGGAGGATCTCAAGCCATCAGACATCCTGACCCGCAAGGCGTTCGAGAATTGCATCGTGGTGAACTCGGCGATCGGCGGTTCGACCAATGCGCCGATCCACATCAACGCGCTGGCGCGGCACATCGGCGTCGAACTTTCGATCGACGACTGGCAGAAGTACGGCCACGACATCCCTCTGCTGGTGAACATGCAGCCGGCCGGCTTCTATCTCGGCGAGGAATATCACCGCGCCGGCGGCGTGCCCGCGGTGGTGCGCGAACTGATGGCGCACAAGCGCATCCATGAGGACGCGTTGACCGTCAACGGCCGCAGCATGGGCGAGAACTGCCGCGAGGCGGCCAGGCCCGACGGCGACGTGATCTGGACTTACGACAAACCGCTGGTGAAGGACGCCGGATTTCTGGTGTTGCGCGGCAATCTGTTCGATTCCGCGATCATGAAGACCAGCGTGATCTCGAAGGAATTCCGCGACCGCTACCTGATCAATCCGAAAGACCTGAATGCGTTCGAGGGCCGCGCCATTGTGTTCGAAGGGCCGGAGGATTACCACGACCGGATCGACGACCCCTCGCTCGACATCGACGAGCACTGTGTGCTGTTCATCCGCGGTGCCGGCCCGATCGGCTATCCCGGCGGCGCCGAGGTCGTCAACATGCAGCCGCCGGCAGCGCTGATCAAACGCGGTATCCTGTCGCTGCCCTGCATCGGCGATGGCCGGCAGTCCGGCACCTCGGGGTCGCCGTCGATCCTCAACGCCTCGCCGGAAGCCGCCGCCGACGGCGGACTGGCGATCCTCAGGACCGGCGACAAGGTTCGCATCGACCTCAACAAGGGTGCCGCCAACATCCTGATCTCGGATGATGAGTTGCGGAAACGCCATGCCGACCTGAAGGCGAAAGGCGGCTTCGCCTACCCCGCCAACCAGACGCCGTGGCAGGAACTCTACCGGTCCACCGTCGGCCAGCAGGCCACCGGCGCCTGCATGGAACTCGCGACGCGCTATCACGACATCGCCGGCACCGTCGGCGTGGCGCGGGATAATCATTAGGCCACCGTCCAACAGGCAACCACCGTCATTGCGAGCGTAGTGAAGCAATCCAGAAAATCCCTCCGCGGAAAAAGTCTGGATTGCTTCATCGCTTCACTTCTCGCAATGACGAAAGAGAAGCACCAGGAGAAACCATGTCAGACCGCCTGAAGGGCAAACGCGCTTTCGTCACCGCTGCGGCTGCCGGAATCGGTCGCGCCTGTGCGGTGGCCTTTGCGCGCGAAGGGGCGACCGTGTTCGCCACCGACATCGACGAAACCAAACTCGTCGCGCTCAAGAGCGAGGGCATCGCCGAAGTCGCCAGGCTCGACGCCCGCGATACCGCCGCAGTCGCCGCCATGGCCAAGCGCGCCGGCAAGACCGATATCCTGCTCAACGCCGCGGGCTTCGTGCATCACGGCACTGTGCTGGATTGCTCCGACGAGGACTGGGACTTTTCGTTCGACCTCAACGTCAAGTCGATGCACCGGACGATCCGCGCGTTTCTGCCCGGCATGCTGGAAAACGGCCGCGGCTCGATCGTGAACATCGCCTCCGCCGCCGGCGTGTTCAAGGCCGCGCCGAACCGCTACGTCTACGGCGCAACCAAGGCTGCGGTTGCGGCGC
>PNLC01000515.1 GCA_013822885.1 Bradyrhizobium sp. | reverse complement strand
CCGCTTGAATGAACAAGCGGCCCAAGTCTAGGGAGGAAACGCCCAAGGAGGGCAGCGATAGGGCGAGGCCCTACCGCACCGCAACAATATGCGGCCGCGCTGCACAAAACGCAAGTGTTTTTGGATGCTTTTCGGCGCAATATGGAACGGGCTGGCAGATCGGCAACACACCCGTAATAAGGATATTTGTTAAAGTTTATCAGATGGTTACAAGGTGCGTCGATTTGGCCCGGACTGCACTGCAGTGCTGGTATACCAAAAACTCGCAACTTCGTGATGGGCAGACTAACCAAAAATCCACGCTTAAACGAAGCCCAGCCGAAAGCCGATTCGAAAGCATGTTCCGCAAGAGCGCTGCGAATAACCCGCCGATGACCGTGCGCGGCGGCCCGGATTGGGTTAGGCAAGAGGCAGATATTCTTCTCTACCGGTAAGGGACAGCCGTGACGGTCATCGATTTCACAGCCTTCATCGGCCGCCTTGCCACCTCATCCGGCGAGACCATCCTGCCGTTTTTCCGGACCTCGCTCTCGATCGACAACAAGAGCGCGAGCGATTTCGATCCGGTCACCGAGGCCGACCGCGCCGCCGAAGCGGTCATGCGCCGCCTGATCAAGGCCAATTTTCCCCAGCATGGCATCGTCGGCGAGGAATTCGGCAACGAGCGCGAGGACGCCGATTATGTCTGGGTGCTGGATCCGATCGACGGCACCAAGTCCTTCATCGCAGGCTTTCCAATCTGGGGCACGCTGATCGCGCTGCTGCACAAGGGCACGCCGGTGTTCGGGATGATGCACCAGCCCTATATCGGCGAGCGCTTTTCCGGCGACTCCGGCTCGGCGCATTATTCCGGGCCGTCGGGCGAACGGCGGCTCACGGTGCGGCGCTGCGCGGCGCTGAAGGAAGCGACCTCTTTCACCACCAGTCCATTGCTGATGAACGCCGCCGACCGCGAAGCCTTCGGCAGGGTCGAGGGCGAGGTGCGGCTGACGCGCTATGGCGGCGACTGCTATTCCTACTGCATGCTGGCGGCCGGCCATCTCGACCTCGTGATCGAGACCGAACTCAAGCCCTATGATATCGCGGCCCTGATCCCGATCATCACCGGCGCGGGCGGCGTCGTCACCAACTGGGAGGGCAAGCCCGCCCAGAGCGGCGGCCGCATCATCGCCGCCGGCGACCCGCGGGTGCACGAAGCAGCGATGAAGTTGCTGAACAGCTAGCCGCAGGCATCCATCACCACATCCGGGTCTGGAGCCGGCAATCGACCAGGCTCGCGCCCGTTGAGCTGCTGCTGCAGCGAAGGCAACTCGTCTCCTTCGAGCACCTCATCACAACTATGCATCGAGCAGCCCATCCCCTAGGATTGCACCCAACACGCGCATAGACGCGGGACTGTGGGGAGGCATTAATGGGATTGCTCGGCAGGTTGCTGACGGGATTGGCGTTGCTGTTGTTGCCGGCACTGGCCTCGGCGCAGGATTTCCCGAACAAGCCGATCAAGCTGATCGTGCCGTTCCCACCCGGCGGTCCCAACGACATCATCGCGCGCGTGGTCGGCCAGCGTATGTCGGAATTGATCAAGCAGCCGATCGTGATCGAAAACCGCGGCGGCCAGGGCGGCGTGCTCGGCACCGACGCGATCGCAAAGGCGGCACCCGACGGCTACACGATCGGCATCGTCAGTGCGAGTTCGCTCGTCATCAACCCGACGATGGAAAACGTGCCCTACGACGTCGCAAGGGATTTCGCGCCGGTCACGCTGGTGACGACGGTGCCGGAGATGCTGGTCGTCGCGAGCAATGTTGCCGCCAGGGACATGGGCGAACTCGTCGCACTCGCCAGGAGCCAGCCGGGCAAGCTCAATTTCGCATCCGCCGGCGTCGGCGGACTGCCGCACCTTGCCGGCGAATTGTTCAAGCTGACCGCCAAAATCGACATCGTGCACGTGCCCTATCGCGGTGCGGCGCCCGCGATCAACGATCTGCTCGGCCAGCAGGTGCAGATGGCGTTCCTCGACCTGCCGGTGCTGCTGCCGCATATCAAGTCCGGCATGCTGCGGCCGATTGCGCTCGGCGCTCCCAAACGCGCGCCGACCTCGCCCGAGGTGCCGACCACCGCGGAGGTCGGCATGCCGGACCTCCTGATCGAGAACTGGTACGGCATGATCGCGCCGGCCGGCGCACCCGCGAATGTCGTCAACTTCCTCAACCGCGTCACCAACGAGGCGATGAGCGATCCGCAGGTTGCGCAGAAGCTCGCCGACCAGGGCCTCACGGTGGCCGGCGACACGCCGGGGCATTTTCGCGACTACATCGGCGCCGAGAGCAGAAAATGGGCGAAGGTGATAAAAGACGCCGGCGTCGGGACGACGAAGTAAGCTCGCGTCCATATCCTCCGCGTCTTCAGCGCGACGCCGACTTGCGCAGATGTTCGGACAGTTGCTGCGCGGGCCGCGGCAACGACTTGAAGCTGCGGGCGCAGATCACAAGTCGCCGGTTGGCCCAGGAATCCCTGATCCTGATGACGTTGATCTTCATCGACCGCGCGCATCGCTTTGCAGCAACCTCGGGCATGACAGCAATTCCGATACCGGCGGCGACCAGTTGGCCGATCGCATCGAAATTGTTCAGCCGCGCGCGAAAACGCAGGCGGGCGCCGAGCCGCGCGGCGTGTCCGCTGACATGGCTATGCAGCGCGATCGAACTGAGCAGGCCGACGAAATCGCGCTCCACCACTTCACTGAAGGCGACCTGCCGCCGGTTCGCCAGTTCGTCGCCACGGGCCGCGACCAGCACCAGGCGATCTTCGCTGAACGGGATCCGCTCGATATTGTCCGCTAACGCGTGTTCGGCGGCGAGCCCGAGATCGGCGGATCCGGTCAGGATGGCGCGGGCGATGTCGGAGCTTTCGCGCTCCTCGACGCCGATCGAGATATGAGGGTGCTGGCTCAGGAAGACGGCCAGCGCCTTCGGCAGATATTCCGAGAGGCCCGACGTGTTGGCGAGGAATCGAATCGTGGCCTTGGCACCGCTTGCATAGGCAAGCAGATCGCCGCGCATCGTATCGACATTGTGTATCACGACTCTGGCATGATCGAGCAGGCTTTCGCCGGCCGGCGTCAACTCGACACCGCGCCGGCCGCGCGTCAGCAGCGATACGCCGAGTGCCGCTTCCAGGCCCTTGATCCGCTCGCTCGCGGAAGCGAGCGCGAGATGAACCTTTGCCGCACCATTGGTGATGCTGCGGGTCTCGGCCACCGCGATGAAGAGTTGAAGGTCGACCAGATCGAAACGCATCGGGAATCCTTGCGAAGGCGTCATTGCGAGCGCCGCGAAGCAATCCATGCCGCCGCAGCAAGAAAGAGTGGATTGCGTTGCTGCGCTCGCAATGACCAGGAGAGAGACAGCCTTCGCCTTTACCGAAGGCTATCTCCGTAATCTCCAGATTGTGCCTGTTGCGGCGATAGGTCAATGTCGCCCCATGTTCGATTCCCTCCTCATCATGATCGCCGTC
>PNLC01000514.1 GCA_013822885.1 Bradyrhizobium sp. | reverse complement strand
GGGCGAGTTGATCGTGATCTCGGTCGATTACCGCCTCGCGCCGGAACACAAATTCCCCGCCGCTGCCGACGACGCCATCACTGCCACCAAATGGGTTGCCGCCAACGCCAGAAAACTCGGCATCGACGCCGCGCATCTGCTGGTCGGCGGCGACAGTGCCGGCGGCAACCTCGCCGCCGTGGTGGCCCTCGCCGCGCGCGACGGCGACGGCCCAAAACTCGCCGGCCAGGTGCTGGTCTATCCCGCGACCGATTTTGCGATGAAGCATCCCTCGCACAGCGAGCCCGAGACCAGCATTCTCCTCACCCATTCCGTCATCAAGTGGTTCTGCAACCACTATCTCAACGGCACGGCCGACATCGACCACTGGAAGGCTTCGCCCGCGCGCGCCGAAACGCTCGCCGGTCTGCCCCCGGCCTATGTGCTCACCGCCGGCGCCGACCCCCTCCGCGACGAGGGCGCCGAATACGCCGCGCGGCTGAAGGAAGCCGGCGTCCCCATGACCTACCGGCACTTTCCCGGCCAGTTCCACGGCTTCTTCACCATGGGCAAGCTACTGCAACAGGCCAACGTCGCCGTCAGCGAAATCGCCGGCTGGATGAAGGCGTTGAAATAGCCGCGTGCGGCTTGCATTGTCCCAGCAACGAACTTCTCGTTGAGGAAATCCCTTGATCGAATCTCAGGCGCCCGTGCCTCAGCTGTCCCGCCACAACCGCAAATGCCGTGCTCTCAGCGTCCTGGCAGCGCTCGCGCTAGCCACGACGCTTCCATCGGAAGCTTGGGCCGCCGAAATAGACGGGGCAACGCTTGGCCTGGCGTGGGGACTGCCGTTCGTCGGCATCCTGCTTTCGATCGCATTATTCCCGCTCTTTGCGCCCCACTTCTGGGAACATCACCACGGCAAGATCGCGTTCGTCTGGGCGGCGCTCGTGACGATACCAGCGGCGCTGCTGGTCGGACTGACGGCCACAGTACACGCGCTCGTTCACACTGCCCTGCTGGAATACATCCCCTTCATCCTGCTTCTGCTGGCGCTGTTCACGGTAGCAAGCGGCATAGTGGTTTCCGGCAATCTTCACGGTGCTCCGATTACAAATACGGTCCTGCTCGGCATCGGCACCATTCTTGCCAGCCTGATCGGGACCACCGGCGCATCGATGGTCATGATACGCCCCGTGCTTCGCGCCAATGACGATCGAAAGCACAATGTGCATGTCGTCGTGTTCTTCATCTTCCTGGTCTCCAATATCGGCGGCTCGCTCACACCGCTGGGCGACCCGCCCTTGTTCCTCGGCTTCCTCAAGGGCGTGGATTTTTTCTGGACGACGCAGCATCTATTTCCCGAGACGCTGTTCACGGCCGGTGTCGTGCTGACGGCCTTCTTCGTGCTGGACACGATCGTCTACCGGCGTGAGGGACACACGCGGGCGGATCCCACACCGGACCGGCCAATCCGCGTAACCGGCGGACTCAACATGCTGCTCGGCGGCGTCATCATCGTTGCCATCCTGCTCAGCGCCAAATTGCAGCTTGGTACGTTCACCGTTCTAGGGACCGAAGTTGCCGTCCAGAACCTGCTTCGCGACGCCGTCATGGTCGTGGTGACACTGGTGTCCTTTTTTACCACGCCGAGGCGAAGTCATCTCGCGAACGGATTTTCGTGGTCGCCGATCATCGAAGTTGCCGCGCTGTTTGCCGGCATCTTTGTCACGATCATTCCGGTGCTGTCGATGCTGCGCGCCGGCAGTGCCGGCGCCTTCGCACCGCTGGTGGCCATGGTGACGAATGCGGATGGCAGCGCCAACAACGCGGCCTATTTCTGGCTGACGGGTGCGCTCTCATCCTTCCTGGACAATGCCCCCACATATCTCGTCTTCTTCGAACTGGCGGGCGGACGCGCCGAGGTACTGATGCGGGAGGGCGCATTGACGCTCGCGGCGATCTCGGCGGGCGCGGTGTTCATGGGAGCGAACAGCTACATCGGCAACGCGCCGAACTTCATGGTCTATGCCATCGCGCGGCAGCAGGGCGTCAAGATGCCGAGTTTCTTTGGCTACATGCTCTGGTCCGGATGCGTGTTGCTGCCGGTGTTCGCGCTGGTCACCGTGATCTTCTTCCGCGCTTAGCCATTTGATCTGCGTCAAGCCGACTGCCGGCACCCGGGCAAAAATGATACCGATGCCGTTCGTGCTGAGTTGGGGATGTCGCTTTGCCGCGCATGCCGTGATCGGCATGGTCAGACGGTTTGTGATGGCGTGCACGCACGAGAGGAAAGCGATCGAATGCCGTGACGAAGCCGATGACAGCCCCCACACCCAAACGCATCGTTTCCGCGCCCGCGAAACCGGGCAATTTGGCGCTGATGCCGACGCTGATGCTGAGCATAGGGCTGCTGGTGCTGCTGTCGGCCGGCTTGATTGTAGCGGTAAACTGGGTCACCGGCCGCGCCATCGTGCAGGAGTTCGCCACCCGCCTCATCGCGCGAGGTCTCTCGCTACAGGAGATGGCACTACGGCGGCACCTCGATGCGGCCGTCGATCAGGCCACATTCATTGCTGATGCGATCCGCGACGGTCGCTACAAATTTTCCGACCCTGCGCTCGATGACTTCATCAGCGGCAGCATGGCCGCAGCGCCCCAGATCGGAGGATTGATCCTCGCCGATCCCAGCGGCAAGGCATTGCGGGTCGTGCGCGGCGCATCCAACTCGACACTTCAGCTGGACCATTTCGACCTCACGGGAGATCGCCAGCTTGCCGAGATTGCCGATGAGATCCAGCTTCGCAAAGATCCCCATTGGGGACCGCCGGTCTATCGCGAGAGGGCACGGACGACTTCACTCAACTATCGCATGCCGATTCGAAAAGGAGACCAGTATCTTGGGTTCGTAGCCCTGGCCGTCTCAACCCAGGCTCTTTCGATCCTTGTGAAGGAATTGAGCGAGCCGCCGCGATCCCTTGCCTTCATGCTGTACGGACAGGACCGCGTTCTCGCACATCCGGCGCTGCTCGGTGGATCCCGACCGGTGTCGGAAGCTGCTCCCCTGCACCTGCTCCGGACGTTCGGGGATCGGGTCATCGAAAACTATGCGAGCGCGCAGCCGCTCGACAAGGCCGGCATAACGCCGCCGCCGGGAGCGGCTGCCCGTCAGCAGGCGGTCGATGGCGAGTTGTATTTCCTCTTTACCCGGGACATTCCCGGCTATGGCGATCTGCCGATCACGATCGGCGCCTACTTTCTGGGGCGGGCGGTCGACGCCCCTCTGCGGCTGTTCTACTGGGCCTCGATCATTGCGCTCGTCATGCTCGGCGCATCGCTGGTAGCGGCCGCATGGATGGCCCGGACGATCGCAGGCCCGATCCGCCGGGCGGCGAAAGGCGCTGCCGCCATCGGCACGCTGGATTTCGACAAGGTAGCTCCCCTGGAGCACAGCCGCTTTCGCGAAATCAACGACCTGGCGCATTCGTTCAACGCGATGCTCGACGGCCTGCGCGCCTTCGGCCGCTACGTTCCGCGCACGCTGGTGACGCGG
>PNLC01000513.1 GCA_013822885.1 Bradyrhizobium sp. | reverse complement strand
ATATTGCGCGTAGGCCGCATCGGAACTGCCGGGGTGCAGCGTGACGTAGCGGGTCGCGGCGCCGATGCAGCTGTCATAGTCGCCGGAATTGTAGAAGGAATAGGCCGACATCAGCAGCGATTTGCGCGCCCAGTCCGAATAGGGATGCTGGCGATCGACTTCCTCGAATTTCTTCGAGGCCGCCTTGTTATCCTTGCGCTGGTTCATCAGGTACAAGCCCTCATTGTAGAGCTTGTCCGCGGGTTCCTCGTTGAAGGTGTCGTCCTTGGCGGTGAACTTGTCCCACAGCGCGCCCGTGCCGCATCCGCCGAGAGGGATTGCCAGCACGATCAGGCCCGCCGCCAGCCGCAGCGTGCTTGCGAAGCTGGACGTGCGAAATGAAGTGCGTTGTTCGAGCGTCATACGCTGTGCCGACATGGAAATGAGACGCCTCTGGTGCGGATGGTAACGGATCCCGCCCGTCGATGAACCGCTGTCATGGACACAACTCCCCCGCCCGTGACGCTGTATCGTGCAATCGCGGGCCTGTGTAGCCGAAAAGTGGTCCCTAACCAACCGAATACGCAGGCAATTCGCCGGGATTAAGGCGGCGAGAAACCATCGTTACCAATTGTGGTTATTGAGGAATTTGGAACTGCCGGGCTGTGGACAGTCCCGTTCACTTCAAAGAAGTGAAGGCTCAGGAAACGTCCGGGCCATAGGCCGGGGCGATCATGCCACCCACCATGCCCGCACCGGCCTCGACCTGGCTGCGGGGACGGCGCGCCGGTTCGCTGTCGACCACCCGCCAGGCACTGCGATCGGCCAACAGGGCCGTCAGGACGGCATGGTTCAGCTTGTGGCCGCCGCGCACCGAACGGTAGGCGCCGAGCAGCGGCAGACCGGCGAGAGCGAGATCGCCGATGGCATCCAGCACCTTGTGGCGGACGCATTCATCGCGGTAGCGCAGGCCTTCCGGGTTGAGCAGCAGTTCGTCGTCGAAAACCACCGAGTTCTCGAACGAAGCCCCGAGCGCGAAGCCCGCTTTCCACAGCCGCGCGGTATCGTTCATGAAGCCGAAGGTCCGCGCGCGGGAAACCTGGCGGCGGAAGCTTTCGGGGCTGAGGTCGAGCGAGAAGTTCTGGCGACCGATCACAGGATTGGCGAAGTCGATTTCGATTTCGGCGCGGAAGCCGGCCGCATGGGGACGCAGTTCGCCGAAGCTATCACCGATCGCGACCTGCACCGGCTTCAGGACCTGGATGAAACGGCGGGCAGCGGACTGGGTCACGATGCCGGCCTGATCGATGGCGGCGACGAAGGCAGCGGCGCTGCCATCCATGATCGGAACTTCGGGGCCGTCTAGTTCAATGGTGGCGTTATCGACACCCATGCCGCGCAAGGCAGCGAGCACATGCTCGGCGGTGGAAACCAGCGGGCCTTCCCGATCGCCCAGGACGGTCGCGAGGTCGGTGGCGATGACGGACTCG
This sequence comes from Bradyrhizobium sp., assembly GCA_013822885.1. Taxonomy (GTDB): domain Bacteria; phylum Pseudomonadota; class Alphaproteobacteria; order Rhizobiales; family Xanthobacteraceae; genus Bradyrhizobium. Next base: position 2,064 of record PNLC01000513.1, on the reverse strand, counting down.
GCAAGTGCGGGAACTTCGCGGTCGGTATCGTCGAGGCCGGTGCGGACAAAAATAAAACCTGCATCGACTGGTGCAGGCCCGAGCGTAAGGCTGACAGGTAAACCAGAGTGAACGCCGACACCCGTCACGGTGGCTTGCGACCGAAGCGTGGTTTGACGGCTGAATTTCATTCGTAATCGCCCACTACCCGACTTAACCCAAAGACTGGAACCGTGCTTTCGCGTCGATTCGCGCTCTAGGCATCCCCAAGTCACGGCAGACCATAATCACTGCCCCTAAGCGCACAACTCACGCTTTTTTACGGATTGTTACCCTATCTCTGCCGCATTCGCGCCAGGCGTTCATCAAATTTCAGCACGGCCACACAGCTTATCCACGGCAATAGTTTACGGCGAAATACATAATTAATGATTTAAAATCAGTTGGTTGCACGGACGATCACGGAGCCGCTCCCGGCAACATAAAAGGGCCCCAACTGTGTCAGCGGGGCCCTCTCCGGTCGTCGGAATTGTAACAAACTTCAGTTCGCCTGACGCCTCAGGAAGGCTGGGATATCAAGATGGTCGTCACCCTGTGGCCCCGGCGCAACAGGTGCGGGGCGGCCATGGACGTCCAGACCCTGCGGCGCCGGACGTTTTGCATACTCCGATACCGGATCATGATTCGCCATTTGCTGGGCGACCGGGCGCTGCGGTTTGCGCTCGGGAAGCGGCGCCATGGCAGGTCCGGAGGCGCGGGCCGCGATCGGCGGCTCGCTCTCCTCGTCGCGGCGGCCAAGGCCGACATTGGCGAGGCGCTGCAACAGCGAGAGCTTGGACTTCTGCGGATGCTCTTCCTCGGCATGGGCCTGCCGGATCTCGGCCTGCGCCGGCATCGGCAGATCCTCGAACTTGGGCATCCGCGGGGCGCGGAGCGGCGCCCGCTCGGCTGCCTGCGGGATGAAGGTTTCCGGAGGCGCGGCCGGCTCGACCGGCTCGGCGCGGGCGGCTTCCTTGTGCGGATCAGGGAACAGCGACGGCTTCTGGGCGATCGGGCGAACCGTGACGTCGCCGTAGGACGCGGACTGGATCGGGGCCTGCTGGGCGGGTTCCGGCGAGACCGCCGCAGCGATCGCGGCAAGCGCCGCGCGGTCGACATTGCGCGGCGGTGCGGCAGGCGGCGGGGCAGCCGCCACGAGGGCCTGCGCCTGCTGCGCAACCGACGGCTCGAGCTTCTGGGCGCGCTCGGCCAGGCGGGCATTGTCGGCGCGCAGGCGCGCGGTCAGTTCGGCCAGCCGGTTGTCCGGCGATGCGGCGGCGGCGGCGGGGGTCGCCGCCGGGGTCGCAGCAGCCGCCGCGGTGGTCTGGTTGCGCGCGATTTGCGCCTGCTCGATGCCGGTGGCAACGACGGAGACGCGGATGATGCCATCCAGGTTCTCGTCGAAGGTGGCGCCGACGATGATGTTGGCATCCTGGTCGACTTCCTCGCGAATCCGGGTTGCGGCTTCGTCGACTTCGAACAGCGTGAGGTCCTTGCCGCCGGTGATCGAGATCAACAGGCCGCGGGCGCCCTTCATCGAGGAATCATCGATCAGCGGATTGGCGATCGCAGCTTCGGCCGCGGTCAGCGCACGCTTGTCGCCGGTCGCCTCGCCGGTTCCCATCATCGCCTTGCCCATTTCCCTCATCACCGCCCTCACGTCGGCGAAGTCGAGGTTGATCAGGCCTTCCTTGACCATGAGATCGGTGATGCAGGCGACGCCCGAATAGAGCACCTGGTCGGCCATCGCGAAGGCGTCGGCGAAGGTGGTCTTTTCGTTGGCGACCCGGAACAGGTTCTGGTTCGGGATGATCAAGAGCGTATCGACCACCTTGTGCAGTTCGGCAATGCCGGATTCGGCGGTGCGCATGCGGCGCGCACCTTCGAAGTGGAACGGCTTGGTCACCACGCCGACGGTGAGGATGCCCATTTCGCGCGCGGTCCGGGCAATGACAGGGGCAGCACCGGTGCCGGTGCCGCCGCCCATGCCGGCGGTGACGAACACCATGTTGGCGCCGGTGAGATGGTCGCGGAGTTCGTCGAGAA
>PNLC01000512.1 GCA_013822885.1 Bradyrhizobium sp. | reverse complement strand
GGGCCGTTCGCGCAAGCGATAACGCCGCAGGGCTATGTCAGGCTCGCCGTCCGGGTAGGTTGCTCGAGGCAATGTGCAAACATTGTCCCAGAGGAATGGCCGTCACGTACCATTCGCAAGAATGGTGCCCTCCAGAACCCGGCTTACAGGCCGGCTGATATTTTATGAATGAAGGGTTCGGCGTAACGCGCCGGACCCTTCGCCATTTCATGGAGGGCCCTCGCCGGCTCATCAAATGCCATAACCCTGGTAGATCGCCGGCGACGGCGGAGCCAAGCTTTCCCGACGCGGCCGTCCCGAACGGCAACCTGTCCACCACAGTGCGCTTGCACCGGGCCGTTGCTACACACCATTGGTCGACGCGCCACTGCTATCAATTGGATCATCCTGCACAAAATAAGAACACAGCGGGCGAGTTTAGATATGTAAAACTGTCTTAAGGTCGAGCGACGGAGATACGGTGATGGCGATTGACTTCACGCTGACATCGTATCAGCGGCGCCTGCAACGCATCGCCCGCGAATTCGCCAACGAGATTCTCGCTCCCCTGGTGCGCGCGGCGGATGAGGACCCGGATCCCCAAAAGGCGTTCCAGGCGGTCAAGGGCGCCTATGTCGAAAGCTACAAGTTGGGATTTGCCACCGGCTTCATCCCCAGGAAGTACGGTGGCGGCGGGATTTCCAACGTCGACCTCCAGATCGTGGTCGAGGAACTCTGTGCCGTCGATCCCGGCTTCGCCACCATCCTCCTCGTCAACGGACTGGCCCTGATGCCGCTGGTGTGGTTCGGCTCCGAACAGCAGAAGCAAACGTGGCTGATACCTGCGACCAGCGATCCACGCGGCGAGTATCTGGCCGGGTGGACTGTTAGCGAACCGCCGGGAAGTCCTGGTGGAACGGCCAATTTCGACGGCGCAGCGCCCTGGCCAGCCGGCATCGGCCTCACCGCCATCCACGACAGGAAGAATGGCGAATACGTCCTGAACGGGCGTAAATTCTGGCCTGTGAATGCTGGCGGCTGGGATCTCCAGGGCGCGGATACCAATGTATGCATAGTCAGGACCGAGCCACAGGCCGAAGGGTCGCGCGGCCTCAGCGGCCTCATCGTCCCGCGCGGAACGGCCGGCATTCGCTACGAGCAGCCGATCTCGAAGTCCGGTCACCGCATCTGCCAGAACAATTCCGTGGTATTTTCGGATTGCCGTGTGCCCGAAGAGAACGCATTCGCGGTCGGCAACGGCGACCTCGTCATCAACAAGGCGTTCACATGGTCCGGACCGGTCGCTGCAATCGCGTCGGTCGGCGTCACCCGTTCTGCCTACGAATACGCCCTGGCATGGGCCAAAAAATACACCGGCGGTGGCGACAGGCCGATCATCAACCACCAGATTGTCGCCTACACTCTGGCGGAAGTCGCAATGAAGGTCGAAGCAGGGCGCGCCTTCGCATGGAAGGCCGCCCACTACCACGATCTTCACAACGCGGACGGCCATGCCATCGGGCCGATGGCGAAGGTGTTCTGCAGCGAGATGCTGTTTACCGCCGTATTCCAGGCCATGAAGGTCGTCGGCGTCAACGCGCTGGACAGATCCCATCCACTTGAGCGCTACCTCAGAGAGGCGTCAGTGTTTCCGCTCTATGACGCGGGCAATATCGGCATGCAGATGCGGAAGATCTGTGCGGTAATGGCCGAGCCGGACTTCGACCCGCGCGCGATCGCAGGCTCGATCGCCACGCCTTTCGGAAAGAAGGCGCCGCCGCCCGAAATTCAGGCCGTCGGCAGGAACCTGAAGCGGCAGGCCTGACCGCCGCGCTGCATGCATTCCTGATGTTCGATCGGCGCTCCCATCAGGCCGGACAGGAATCCGAGATCAAATTGGCAGACCTCGGTGTAATCCTTCGAGAGGTCGTGAAACACGCAGTTCTTGCACTCGATACGGGGAAGCTTTTCACCTTTGCCGGGTGAGATCACGCGCGCCGCGAACCCGGTCTCGTTCATGATTTTCACGATTTCGACCACGCGCTCGACCCGCGTCTTGCCCACCAGTCGCGGGATCGCCGCCGCCGACATGTCGATCCCGAGGTCGAACATGTAGGCGCCGAACTTCGATGCGCCGATCTTTTTGCGCAGGCTCTCGAACATCACCCGCGAGAACCATGAATAACGTTTTGGAAACAGGTCGATTCCGCTCTCCGTCAGCGTGTACAGGAAGCGTGGCCGGCCGCCGCTCTTTGACGACGTGTGCTGCACATAACCCGACCGTTCCATGCCCGACAAATGCTGCTTCACCGCACTGCGCGTGATATCGGCCGCGCTCGCCAGTTCATCGACGGTCAATCCGGCCTTAAATTCCAGGAGTTGTGCCAGCAGCTTTTGCTGGGTATCGCCGACGATCACGCAAAGCCTCCGCTCAAGCCTACAGCGCCAGATGTACCTGAAGACAGCCGCAGGCGCTGCGTCGATTTCAGACACATCCTGCCCAAAACTCCGACAAACTGCACGCCTTAAATGCGTTTCAGTTATTTAAACAGTAAATACTGCCTAAAGTATTTTCTTGTCGTTTCCTCGCATGAGCGGATGATGTTGGCGTTGAAGCAAGTCCGGCCGGCTTTGGCTTGAACGATCTGTAACGAGCATCAATGGAGGACTTGAATGGCGATTGATTTCACGATGTCCGCGGAGCAGCGGAAAATTCAGAAGATGGCGAGGGATTTTTCGGAAGGCGTCCTGGCCCCGGTCATACCGGCGGCCGACAAGGAGCCCGATCCGATGCTGGCGTATCAGAAGACCAAGGGCGCCTACATCGAGGCATACAAGGCCGGCATCGCGATGGCGATGTTGCCGAAGGAGTACGGCGGCGGCGGATTGTCCTGCCTCGATTTCGTGATTGCAGCGGAAGAGATCTGCGCCGTTGATCCCGGATTTGCCTGCACCGTGCTGTGTAACGGTCTCGGGCTAATGCCGGTGTCCTGGTATGGCAGCGAGGAGCAGAAGAAGCGGTTCATCGGTGCGGCGACTTCCGACCCGACTGGTACCTACCTCAGCGCATGGACCGCCGGTGAGCCGCCGGGCGGCACCGGCGGCACGGCGAACTTCGACAGCCCGCTGCCGAAAGCCGGCATCGGCATGACTGCCGTCCGCGACGGCGACCACTTTATCCTCAACGGAAAAAAGAAATGGTCGTCTTCCGCCGGCTGGGATGGTCTCGGCACGAATACGCAGTGCGCCATCATCCGCACCGACACCAGTGTCGGCGGCACCGAGGGACTGTCCGCGATCATCATCGAACGCGGCACGCCAGGCATTACCTGGAAGTTCCTGGACAAGGAGGGGCATCGCACCACGTCCAACGCATTCATCGTATTCAAGGATGCCAGAGTTCCGGTCGACAATCTGTTGCCCGGAGCCAAGGGTAACGGCGACTTCGTGATCAACAGAAACTTCGCCTGGTCGGGTCCGGTCGCCGCCATCGCCGCGGTTGGCGTGGCACGATCGGCCTACGAGGATGCTCTCAAATTCCTCAAGACCAACACTGC
>PNLC01000511.1 GCA_013822885.1 Bradyrhizobium sp. | reverse complement strand
AGATAGCGCCCGTCGCCGAACCACACCGGACCTTCCGCCCAGCGCAGGCCGGTGGCGAGCCGTTCCACGGCCGAAAGCTTCAGCCAATATTTCTCAAAGCGCGGATCGAGAGCATGGATCGCCGGATCGGGGTAATAGCTCGCGGGGCGCCAGCCGGCTGAATGTGACGATGCGGCATCGGACATTTGCTGTTCTCGTTGTTGCGTTTCCTCGCGGCCCAGTTCTTCGCTGCGACCGGCAGAAGCGACGAAGCAATCCACTGCCGATCCGGCAGACTGGATTGCTTCGCTTCTCTCGTAACGAAGGCTGCAGCTTACGCGGCGTTGTAGCCGGCGACTGCCTTCACCTCGAGATATTCTTCGAGGCCGTACTTGCCCCACTCACGGCCGTTGCCGGACTGCTTGTAGCCGCCGAACGGCGCGGTGCGGTCGTTCGGGACACCCTGCAGGTTGACGTTGCCGGCGCGGATCTGGCGGCCAACGCGGCGCGCGCTTTCAACGGTGTCGCCGGTGACGTAACCGGCGAGGCCATAGGGCGTGTCGTTGGCGATCTTCACCGCCTCGGCTTCATCCTTGGCACCGATGATCGTGAGCACCGGTCCGAAGATTTCCTCGCGGGCGATCGTCATTTCGTTGGTGACGTCGGCGAAGATGGTCGGGCGCACGTAGAAGCCCTTGTTGACGCCCTCCGGCAGACCGGGACCGCCGGCGACCAGCGTGGCGCCTTCGTCGATGCCCTTCTTGATCAGCGCCTGGATCTTGTCCCACTGGATGCGCGACACGACCGGACCGATGGTGGTGCCTTCGGCGCGGGGATCGCCCGCCTTGGTCTTGTCGGCAACGCCCTTGGCGATGGCGGCCACTTCCTTCATCTTCGACAGCGGCACGATCATCCGCGACGGCGCGTTGCAGGACTGTCCGGAATTGTTGAACATGTGCATCACGCCGCCAGTGACGGCCTTGGTGAGGTCGGCGCCTTCGAGGATCACGTTCGGCGACTTGCCGCCCAGTTCCTGGCTGACGCGCTTCACGGTCGGCGCAGCGCGCTTGGCGACGTCGACGCCGGCGCGGGTCGAACCGGTAAACGAGATCATGTCGATGTCAGGGTGTTCGCTCATGGCGGCGCCGACTTCCGGGCCGAGGCCGTTGATGAGATTGAACACGCCCTTCGGCACCCCGGCTTCATGGAGGATTTCCGCGAAGATCAACGCCGAGGTCGGGGTGAATTCCGAGGGCTTGAGGATCATGGTGCAGCCGGCGGCGAGCGCGGGGGCGACCTTGCAGGCGATCTGGTTCAGCGGCCAGTTCCACGGCGTGATCATGCCGATGACGCCGACCGGTTCGCGCACGACAACGGCCGAGCCGATGGTCTCTTCGAAGTGATAGTTTTTGAGGACTTCCAAAGTGGAAGCGATGTGACCGAGGCCGGCACCGGCCTGCAGGCGTTCGGCCATCGGCAGCGGTGCGCCCATCTCGTCGGATACGGCAGCGCCGATGTCCTTCATGCGGCCCTTGTAGATCTCGATGATCTTCTCCAGCAGCGCGATGCGCTCTTCGCGGCTGGTCTGCGAGAAGGTCACAAAGGCGCGCTTGGCGGCGGCGACGGCCTTGTCGACGTCGGCCTTGGAGCCGAGCGCAACTTCATACATCGCCTCTTCGGTCGCCGGATTGACGACGGGCGTGGATTTCTTGACGGCCGGATCGACCCAGGCGCCGTCGATGTAGAACTGCATGCGGTTGACCATCGTAAACCTCTTTATTTCGGGGGCGATGAAGGGGAACGGGAGCGTTCGGCAGGCATCCTTGCACGAAAGTCCGGACAAATGAACCCGCCATATGCGGGGGGCCGCGATGCGGCAGGGGCTGGATATAAGATCAGTGCGGTGCACGTGGCAAGGTGCTCCTCGACTTCGCTTGCCCGTGCGGAGAGACCCCCACCCCGGCCCTCCCCCGCAAGCGGGAGAGGGAGAGGCTTGCGGCGGCCAGCGAGCGAAAATTCGAGACAGCGACTAGACGCAACTCAACACCAAGTTTCTGTTGCGCGATCGCCATCAAGCCGCGAGATGCGCCCCCTCTCCCGCTTGCGGGGGAGGGTCGGGGTGGGGGTAGCGCGGCATCGGAAGTCTCTCTTCAGAGTCTCACACCGCCATTTTGCGGTGCCGCACCGGCGCCCCCACCGTCAGGGCTTCAGCGGCGTCGATGATGGCGTTGGCGTCGATGCCGTAGTGCCGGTAGAGGTCTCGTATAGTACCGGTCTGGCCGAACTGCTCGACGCCCAGCGCCTCGACCCGGTGGCCGCGCACGCTGCCGAGCCAGCCGAGGGCAGCGGGATGGCCGTCGATCACGGTCACGATGCCGCAGTCGCGCGACAGCGGCGCCAGCAGCCTTTCGATATGGCTGAGGTGCGCCACGCCCCGGCGGTCGCGGCGCAAATTCCGTGCGGCGGTCCATCCCGCATGGAGCCGGTCGGCGGAGGTTACCGCCAGGAGACCGACGTCGCGGTGGCTTTCGCCGATGAAGCCGACAGCCTCGATCGCCTCCGGCCCGACCGCGCCGGTATAGGCGATCACGAGGTCGCAATTGGCCCCGGGCTCGCGCAGCCAGTAGGCGCCCTCGGTTATGCCCCCCTGCAGGTCCGGCGTCATGATGCGCTGCGGCTGGTCCAGCGTGCGGGTCGAGAGCCGCAGATAGACCGAACCGCCCTCGCCAGCTTCGCGCTGCATGTGGCGGAAGCCCCACCCCATGATCACGGCGAGTTCATCCACGAACGCCGGCTCGAACGAGGCCAGCCCGTCCTGCGCCATGCCGATCAGGGGCGTCGCAATCGATTGATGGGCGCCGCCCTCGGGCGCCAGCGTGATGCCCGACGGCGTCGCCGCTACCATGAAGCGCGCATCCTGGTAACAGGCATAGTTCATCGCATCGAGGCCGCGCTCGATGAAGGGATCGTACAGGGTGCCGACCGGCAGCAGCCGCTCGCCATTGATTGAATGCGACAGCCCGAGCGCCGAGAGCATGATGAACAGGTTCATCTCGGCGATGCCCAGTTCCAGATGCTGCCCCTTCGGCGAAAAATCCCAGTTGAAGGTCGAGGGGATCTTTTCCTGCCGGAACAAATCGTGGTTCTCGGCCTTGGCGAACAATCCCCGGCGGTTGACCCAGGCGCCGAGATTGGTCGAGACGGTGACATCGGGTGATGTGGTGACGATGCGCGAGGCCAATTCCGTGTCGCTGCGCGCGAGTTCGTTGAGCACCAGTCCAAAGCCCTGCTGCGTCGACATCTGCGCCGCCGGCTTGAAGGTGAGTTGCTGTGGCACCTCGATCACGGGTGCGGTGAGACGGCGGCGGCCTTCCTGATTGAACGGCGCTTCGGCGAGAAACGCTTCCAGCCTGGCCTGCGGCTGCGACAGCCCCTCGAACTTGTCCCACTCGTGGCCGGGACGGATGTTCTGCGCGGCGCGCCACTTCTCCATCTGCGCCACCGTCATCAGCCCCGCATGATTGTCCTTGTGGCCCTGCATCGGCAGGCCGACGCCTTT
>PNLC01000510.1 GCA_013822885.1 Bradyrhizobium sp. | reverse complement strand
CTGTGCGTCCTCGCGGCGCTGCTAGCGCTGATGGTGGGCGCTGGTGTGGCGGCCGCAACGCCGTCGGACACGCCCTCACCGGCGCCCAGCGCGCCGGCAGGAAGCGAGTCCGCAGCACCCGAGACGGGGGCTGACTCGGCCGAGTCCAGCGGCGACGAGATCAAGTACGGCACACCCAAGGAGGGGCAGCTGAACTGGGAAGAGTTCGGTGGTGATGCCGATGACGCACCGAAGACCCTGGACGAGTTCAGCGATTTCGTGATCGGGACGTTGCTGACCGGGTTCGGGATCGTGGCCGTGATGAGCGGAATGACGGTGTGCGGACTGATGATCGTCGGCGCTCGTGGACGATCGACCGTCGCCAAGACCGCCTTGGAAAGCAGCATCTGGTTGTGGGTGGGCCTGTTTATTGGCGGTTCCTTCAGTTCCATCGGCGGCCTCCTGGTGCTCACCAACTAGAAATTCTCAGAAAGGTTTCACTGCAATGGCTTTGACAACAAAGGAGTTCGCCGGCCGCACCCGCGACTGGCGGTGGCTGGCCGCCGCGATCACGGCTGTGGTGGTTGTCGCAGCCGTGATCGTGGTGAGCCGTAGCGGGGAACCCACCGACCAACCAGGCCAGCAGGCCCAGGTGCCTGGCGCAACGCAGACGACCGGGAAGGGGTCGGTGCTACCTCAGCAACCGGCACTGGTGCGTACCCCAACCGATCCGTTGTGGCTCACCGGCGCGCCACATGACATCTCGTGGCAGCGCGTCGACGGTGTCCCACTGCCGTTCTCCTCCTCAGACGGTCCCGCGCAGATCCGAGGGGCGGTCGCCAGTGGCTACAGCCATACCCCACAAGGAGCAGTGATGGCAGCAGCGCAAATCTCGTTCCGCCTCGCCTGGTCACCGGACTTCACCGACGTGGTCAACGCCCAGACAGCGGTTGATCAACAGACCCGTCAACAGCTGATCGACGCCCGCTCGGCTAATCCGCTCGATCCCGAGCTAATCAGTCAATATGCCTCTGCCCCTATGGCGTTCAAGATCGCCGACTACAACGACACCGCGGCCAGCTTGTGGCTGGCTTTCCCCGGCCAGGGCGGACAGTTCCGGTTCGCCCGCGCGGCACTGACCTGGGTCGACGGCGACTGGAAGTACAGCGACCAGTTCTCTCCGATGGCCACCGATCTTCCCGATTCACCGTCACTCGACGGTTTCACCCGCATCTAGGAGCGCTGCGCCATGTCGTTCACCACCCCAGAGTTCCGCCGACCACAGGCCACCGGCCCGCGGCGCACCATCCTTGCCCTCGTCGCAGTGTGCACGGTCCTTGTCGCGTTCCTTGTCGCGACCATAGTGGTGGTCTCACAGCGCGACACAAACGATGGTGACGGTGGCGGCACCAGCATTGAGACAGTGACGCAAGCCCCCTCGACCGCAATCACCTGGCAGGTCGTCGGCCGCGCGGAGCTTCCCTTCTCCGAAGCAGCCGGACCCTACGAGCTCGACGGAGTCAGCGCCCGTGGCTTCGCGCACACCGAGATCGGCGCGGTCCTCGCTGCGTGGCAGATCGCGCTGCGCCTGTCGGTCCTGTCAGGCACCGACGACATCTACGAGCGCCAGGTGGTCGGGGATCGAGAGGCGGTCGACGCGTTCCGGTTGTCGGTGGCCGATCTCCAAGCATCGTTGGAGCCCGATCAACAGCTGCCCCGGGTGGTGGCGTGGCGGTCGGCCCGCCCGTACAGCGACTATGCCGCCAGTACCGATTTCGCTGTTCCCACCGATTCTGACGACGCGGTCACCGTCATCCGTTTTTCGGTCGTGTGGATCGGTGGGGACTGGAAGCTACAACCCGGCCTCTACGGAGACGCCCCCGCCGACGAGGTGCCGCAGGCGGAGATCTCCGCCGAACGCGGATGGCACCTGTTCGAAGGAGCACTGCAATGAACCAATCCGCTGCGCTGCGCCGTCTCGCCGGCCCACTGGTGACCGCACTGGTGGCGATGCTGGCAGTGCTCACTGTCGGGGCCGGTCTCTCGGCTGCCGATCCTGCCACCGCGCCGGGGTGGATGCCCCCCAAGCCGACGCTGACCGCGGACCAAAAGGCGTGGCTCACGCCGATGAAAGACCACGAAGACCAATACCAGGTGATCGTGTGCAGCGATCACCGAGAGTTCGGTGAGTGCGAAGAGCACGGGCTGCGTGAGCAATCGAAAGACATGTACGCCTACATCTTCGATAAAGAGGGCAACTACGTCGGCACCACCGGGGCCGGTACCGGTTTGCCGCAGCAACTCGCTCCCGAGCACATCGAGTTGCTCGATGAGAACGGCGTCTTGGACTGCGAGAAGGCACGAAACAAGATCCCGATCTGCTCGGACCCCACCGGCGATCCTGCGCCCGCTCAGTACGACGAGGGGGGCAAGTTCATCAAGCTCACCGAGGGTGGCGGCACTGTCACTCCCGGTGCCGGCGATGTCGACGAGAAAGTGGACCTGGGCAAACTGAACCCGCTCAATGCGGGAAAGGAGATGCTGGACAACTGGTTTGCACAAGCCTGCGAATCGGTCGGTAAGTTCTCCGGCGACCTGCTGGTGCTGTCGATGTCATGGTGGCTCAAAGTCGACTCGATCGACATCTCCTACGCCGGCGCACTCAACGGCGAAAAGCCCATCCAGACCGTCGCCATGATGATCATCGCGGCCGGGATCATCGGTTCAGCGATCGGCATGATGATGATGCGTCGCAGCGGCCCGGCCGCCGAGTTCGCAATCGGCGCACTCAAGTTCATCCTGATCTCGTCCCTGTCGATGGTGGTCCTGGCCGGCGCGCTGCACGCCGGAGACGACTTCGCCCAGCAGATCACCGCCAAAGGCGCGGAGGAGTTCGGGCCGCGGATGCGGGAAATGCTAGGTATCCAGACCATCGCCAACCCCGGCGGGGTGCTGCTGTTGGGGATTGTCGCGGTGGTGCTGAGCTTCATTCAGTGGGTGATCGGCTTCGCCCGCCAGGCCGGCATCGTGGTGCTGTTCGCGTTGCTGATCTTCGCCGCCGCGGGACAGCTCGCTCCGTGGGGCCGGGCGTGGTTCCCGAAGATCGTCGGGATGCTCACGGCCCTGGTGCTTTACAAACCTGCTGCCGCCATGCTGTATTCGCTTGCCTGGAAGCTCATGGGTACTGAGAAGTCCCTCTCGGCGGTCATGGTCGGGTTGATGGTCCTGGCGCTGGCGATCCTGTCTTTGCCCACCATGTTGGCGTTCTTCAGTTTCCTCACGCCGGGTATTGCTGGCGGCGGATCGTCGGGGGCTGTCCTGGCAGGGGCTGCCGCCGGCGGCGCGGGCGCGAGCCAGTTGTCCAATTCGTTGGGTGGCGGCGGTGATGCGCAATCGAACTACATGGACTCCACCGGCCCGGGGAGCACTCCGCAAGGCCCCGAAGCAGATCCCAGCCCCGGCAACAGCACCGGCGGACCCAGCGCCGGCGGCAAGGGCGACGGCAGCGGTGGCAGCGACGGGACTAGCGGAGGCGAAGCAGGCGATCTGTCCGGCGGGGATAT
>PNLC01000509.1 GCA_013822885.1 Bradyrhizobium sp. | reverse complement strand
AAAGGCGAACTGCTCGCGGCTCCCGATGGACGATTGCAGACCGAGCGTCTCGGCCTCATTCCTACGGCCGAAGTTTCTCTGACAAATCTCGTCCGCGAATCCATCGTCGATGAAAAAGAGCTGCCGATGCGGCTGACGGCGCTGACGCCGTGCTTTCGCGCCGAAGCGGGCGCGGCAGGGCGCGACACCCGCGGCATGATCCGCCAGCACCAGTTCACAAAGGTCGAGCTGGTCTCGATCGCAACACCCGAGACCAGCCGCGACGAGCATGAGCGCATGCTGTCGTGTGCCGAGGAAGTATTGCGACGGCTCGACCTGCATTACCGCGTAATGACGCTGTGCGCCGGCGACATGGGCTTTTCGGCGCAGAAGACCTACGACATTGAGGTGTGGATGCCAGGACAATTTTCGAGCCAGGGCGAGGGCGGCGCCTACCGCGAGATTTCGAGCTGTTCTGTGTGCGGCGATTTCCAGGCGCGGCGCATGGATGCCCGCTCGCGCGGGCCTGATGGCAAGCCGCGTTTCGTTCACACGTTGAACGGCTCCGGCACGGCGGTCGGCCGCGCGCTGATTGCCGTCATGGAAAACTATCAGCAGGAAGACGGTTCGATTGCAGTGCCCGCCGTGCTGCAGCCCTATATGGGCGGGCTCAAGGTGATCGAGCGCGTCAAATAGCAGAAAGCAGAAATGGCGTTGCATCGCGACATCCATTGGATCGGCAGGCAATGGGCTGTCACCGGCCATGGGATGCAGTTGATCGACCAGAAGCTGCAGGGCTTCTTCGACATCGCGATCGTGGGGCTGTGGGACGAAGGTCTCATCGCAACCATGCACGCCAAGGAATGGCTGAACGCTGCTGATTTCGACAAGGGCTTGGCAGTCGCGCGAGCGCGATTTCCGCAATCGACGCTTCCCGTGACTCCATTGCCGGAAGCCGTGCCGGCCCCGACGGTCGAGCCGACGGCGCCACAACAGGACAGGCCCGCGGATTGGCGCCTGCGGTATGGTGGCAACGCCAAATTCCTTCGTCCCTGGCGGGTCTGGATGAAGCGCCAGCCTTAGGGAAAAGCCGGTTTGCTTCGGCGGCCAGAGCCGGTTAAGACGACTCCCAACGGCGTAAGCCGGCCTCTACCCGAACAGAAGGCATTTTGACGGATGCGAATCCTCTGCACCAATGACGACGGCATCCATGCTCCGGGTCTCAAGATTATCGAAGAGATCGCGCGCGCGTTATCCGACGACGTCTGGGTCGTGGCGCCTGAGCTCGATCAATCCGGTGTTTCGCACTCGCTGTCGCTGAATGATCCCTTGCGCCTGCGCGAAGTCGGGCCGCGGCATTTCGCGGTACGGGGCACCCCGACCGACTGTGTCATCATGGGTTCGCGCCACATCATGGGTGAGAAGGGGCCGGATCTCGTGCTGTCCGGCGTCAACAGGGGACGCAATGTCGCCGAGGACGTGGTCTATTCCGGCACCATCGCCGGCGCGCTCGAGGGCACGATCCTGGGTATTCCGTCGTTCGCGCTGAGCCAGGAATTCTCCATCGAGACCCGCCACGCGCCGCTATGGGATACCGCGCTGAAGTTTGGTCCGGATATCCTGCGCAAGGTGATCGACGCCGGTGTGCCGAAGAACACCGTGATCAACGTCAACTTTCCCGCCTGCACGCCGGATCAGGTCAACGGCGTGCGCGTGACGCGGCAGGGCAAGCGCAACCTCGGTTTCCTGAAGGTCGACAAGCGCCACGATGGCCGCGGCAATCCCTATTTCTGGATCGGATTCGAACGCGCCGCGATGATGGACACGCCGGCCGAAGGCACCGATCTCGCAGCGCTCGCGGCGCGCTACGTCTCGGTGACGCCGCTGCGGCTCGACCGCACCGATGAGGTGTTCTCAGTCGCGCTGACGACGACGTTGCAGTGAGTTCGAATCGTTCGATGCAGTAGTCTCGTCATGCCCGCGAAGGCGGGCAATTCGGTACGCTGCGGCTTCTCGATTCTGTCGCGGGTCTCTGGAATAAAATCCGGGTCACCGGCCTTTGCGCGCCTTCGCGGGTGACGACGGTGGTCGCGTTGATTGCCTAAACCGGCGCGCTCTTCAGCGTGGAGGTGATGACCTGCGCGAGCGTTTCTAGCTGGAACGGCTTCTGCAGCGAGGGACGATCGCGATATTCCTCGGGCAGGCCCGAGGAGCCGTAACCGGTCGCGAAAATGAACGGACGGTTGCGCGCCTTGATCAACTCGGCCACTGGCGTAATCACCTTGCCGTTGACGTTGACGTCGAGAATCGCGAGATCGAATTCGGTCGATTGCGCGAGCTTAACCGCTTCGCCGATTTCGCCGGCCTCCGCGGCAACGCTGTAACCCAGCTCTTCCAGCATGTCGGCAACCATCATCCGGATCATGACTTCGTCTTCGACGAGGAAAACAGAACAGCCCTCAGGCCGTATCGCTACCATGATGGAATCCTTGCCCTTCCGGGCGTCAAGGTTCGCAAAAAACACCGTTCGGTGCAACGTCGAGTTGGACTGGCGGGCGCCCAAGGTCAAGCCTGTCCGAGACGATTTTCCCGAGCCCTAACGTCGGACCGCGGCGATGGTTCCAGGATCAGGAACCAGAATTTTGAGGAAATTCTTCCTTAAATGCATGGACGCTATTATGAAACACAGGATCGGCGGCCGAGCTCCGCCACGAGATCGCAATGTCGCAAGAACCGCCCGAAAAGATGATGTTTCAGCTCACCCTGCGGCGGCGGGGGATCAGCGACCAGGCTGTGCTGCGTGCCATGGAAGAGGTGCCGCGCGAGGCGTTCGTTGCGGCGGTCGATCGTGGTCACGCCTATCGCGACAGCGCGCTCGGTATCGCCTGCGGGCAGACCATCAGCCAGCCCTTTGTGGTTGCCTATATGACCGAGCAGTTGCAGCTGAAAAAGGAGCACAAGGTGCTCGAGATCGGTACCGGCTCCGGCTATCAAGCCGCGGTCCTGTCGCGGCTGTGCAGGCATGTGCTGACCATCGAACGCTACCGGACGCTGGCGGATGATGCGCGCGCCCGGCTCGAGAAACTCGACTATCACAACATCGAGGTGATGTACGGCGACGGTTTCGACGTGCCGGCCGGCGCCGGCGATTTCGACCGCATCATCGTGACCGCGGCGATGGAGCAGATTCCGGACAAGTTGCTGGAGCGGCTCGTGCCCGGCGGCATCCTGATCGCGCCTGTCGGTCCGCATCACGGCACCCAGACGCTGGTCCGCGTGGTCAGGACCGACAGCGGTTTCGATCGCAAGGAGCTGGTCGATGTCCGCTTCGTGCCGGCGCTGCCGGGGATCGCGCGCGAACTGTAGAATACGAGATTGGCGGTTCCCGCCAACGTCTTATTCCCAGGGTTAAGCGGTTATTTACTCCCGACGTGTTTACTCAAAAGAGTATTTTGTTGCGTACGAGTGAGTAACCATGTCCCGTATCGCCGAGTTGCTTCGCTCGCGTCGGATGCCGCAGGTCGCGGTGCTGACGCTGATGTCGGTTGGCTTTGCCGGCTGCAGCG
>PNLC01000508.1 GCA_013822885.1 Bradyrhizobium sp. | reverse complement strand
CGGCAAGAGCACGCTGATGAAATGCGTCATGGGTCTGGTCCGTCCGGATCGCGGTCGGCTCTCGCTTTCGATCGACGGCCAGACGCACGATCTGACAAAGCTCTCGCCCGAGGCGATCGTCGATCTTGGGGTGGCGCTGGTGCCGGAGGGGCGGCGGCTGTTCCCCAAGCTGACGGTGGCGGAGAACCTGATGCTCGGGGCTTTCCGGAAAGCCGCCCGCTCGACGATCGATGGCAACCTCGCGCTCGTCTTCGAGACCTTTCCGGTGCTGAAGGAGCGCCGTGCCCAGCTCGCCGGTACCATGTCGGGCGGACAGCAGCAGATGCTGGCGATCGCGCGCGCGCTGATGTCGTCGCCGCGGCTGTTGCTGATCGACGAGCCGTCTGTCGGACTGTCGCCGCTTCTGGTGTCGCAGACCATTTCCAAGATCGGCGAACTCAAGCAGCGCGTCGGCCTGACGGTTCTGATGGCAGAGCAGAATTTCAACCAGGCGATCCGGATCGCCGATCGCGGCTACATCATCGTCCACGGCGAGATCGCGGTTGCCGCGCGCTCGGTCGACGAGTTGAAGGCCAACGACATCGTCAAGCGGCTCTATCTTGGCGGTGTCGCCTGACGAATATGACGGCATCGTGTACCCTGGTCCGATGCGGTTTCGATGTTTTTTTATCGTGTGCCGATTTTACAGCCTCGCCTGTTGCACTCCGTTGTTCCATAGTCCCGCGACCGTGCCAGGCGAAGAACATATGAAGGGGCAGACATGAAGATCGACGACGTCAGGCGTACCGCCTATTCGATGCCGCTGACCAACCCGTCGTTTCCGCGAGGACCGTATCGCTTCTTCAACCGCGAGTATTTCATCATCACCTACCGCACCGATCCCGACGTGCTCGCCGCCGTGGTGCCGGAGCCGCTGGAAGTCGCCGAGCCGATCGTGAAGTACGAATTCATCCGCATGCCCGACTCCACGGGCTTCGGCGATTACACCGAGACCGGACAGGTGATCCCGGTCCGCTTCAAGGGCGAGGAGGGCGTCTACGTCCACTCGATGTATCTGGACGATGAGGGGCCGATCGCCGGGGGCCGCGAGTTGTGGGGATTTCCCAAGAAGCTGGCGTCGCCGAAAATCGTTGTCGAAAGCGATGTTCTGGTCGGCACGCTGCATTACGGCTCGGTGCTCTGCGCCTCGGCCACGATGGGCTACAAGCACCGGGCGATTGATCACGACGCGGTACTGAAATCAATGAAGGCGCCAAACTTCATGCTCAAGATCATTCCGCATGTCGACGGCAGCCCAAGGATCTGCGAGCTGGTGCGCTATTGTCTTGAGGATATCACCCTGAAGGAAGCCTGGTCCGGCCCGGCGGCGCTCGGCCTGTTTCCGCACGCGCTCGCCGACGTGGCGCGGCTGCCGGTGCGCGAGGTGGTGTCCGCGCTGCATTGCAAGGCGGACCTGACGCTGGGCCTGGGGACGGTTTCGTTCGATTATATGGCGAAGTGAGCTTTCACAAATCGCATTGACAAGCATATGGGGATATCCCCATATTGTTGTTCGTGAAGATCAAGCGGCCCGCGCAGAAGCCCTGCATTTTTATCGGCTCGAGTTTGAAAGACCTGAGGCGCTTCCCCGCCAAGGCGAGCAACCGTGTCGGCTTCGCCTTGAATGCGGTGCAGGAGGGTGGCGAACCGGTAGCAGCGAAAGCGCTAAGAGGATTTGGCGGCCGTACGGTACTGGAACTGGTCGAGGATTTCGACAGCGATACGTATCGGGCCGTTTATACGGTAAGGTTTGCTGGCGTTGTGTACGTGCTTCATGCCTTCCAGAAGAAGGCGAAGAAAGGCATCGCCACGCCACAGCAGGACATCGAATTGATCAAATCGAGGCTGCGCGATGCCGAATTGCATTACCGCGCCCGCATCGACAAAGGAGGTGGCAAATGACGAAGCGCAAGATCGAGGCTCAGGAGAGCAGCGGCAATGTGTTCGCCGATTTAGGCCTGCCCGATTCAGAGGATCGTCTGCTGAAAGCTGGCATCGTTGCCGAACTGCACCGACTTATCAAGGAACGCGAACTGACCCAGGTGAAAGCTGCAAAGCTTGTGGGTATTTCCCAACCCGATCTCTCGCACCTTTTGCGTGGTGACTTCGACGATTATTCCGCCGAGCGGTTGATGAAGATGCTCACGGCGTTTGAGCAGGATATAGAGATCATCGTGAAGCCGCATCGCAAGGCTGGGCAGCGCGGCCGCATTACCTTCAAACGTTTTGCCGCGTAAGCGTTCTCGGTCCTCCGGATCGGGCGAGCGCTCACTGCGCGCCCTTGAGCTTGCACGACGTCGAGCAGGTAGTGACCACGCCGCGTTCGCAGGAGATGCACACCGCGACGCACTGCTTCATATCCTTGGGATTGTATGGGCTGTAGAGCCTCCGGGCGCAGGTTTCGACCGAGCCCGTGACGTCGCTATTGCTCTCAGGCGTGCACGAAGCCAGTGCAGCGGCCGACAGGACAATGGCAATGATGACGCGCATGTTGGGTGGCTCTACCGGGGCGCCGTGGTCTGGGAAGCAGCGACGGCCCTCGGCTCTCGCAGGAATTTACCGCTCAGGATCGCGCGATTGCCTTAAGCGAGCGTTACAGCAAGCGTGTTCCGGGTGCGTACTTTTACGCTCCGGGAACGGCGCATGTCCGGCGATGTGCGCTGCACACCGCGGTCGGTGCCGGGTTCCCTACCGCACCAGTACGTTCCTGAACTGCCAAGGATCCGACGTGTCGATATCCTCCGGGAACAGGCCCGGCCGGTCGGTGAGCGGCGTCCAGTCGGTGTAAAAACCCTTCACCGGGCCGAGATAGGGCATCTGGATTTCCAGCAGACGATCGAAATCCATCTCGTCGGCTTCGACGATGCCTTCGTTCGGGTTTTCCAGCGCCCACACCATGCCACCGAGCACGGCGGAGGTCACCTGCAGGCCAGTGGCGTTCTGATAGGGCGCGAGTTTACGGGTCTCTTCGATGGAGAGCTGCGAACCGAACCAGTAGGCATTGTTGTCATGGCCGAACAGCAGCACGCCGAGTTCGTCGATGCCATCGACGATTTCGTTCTCATCGAGGATGTGGTGCTTCTCCTGCATCTTCGCGGCGCGGCCGAACATTTCATGCAGCGACAGCACGGCATCGTCAGCCGGATGATAGGCATAATGGCAGGTCGGCCGATAGATTGCCGTGCCCGACGCGTCTCGCACCGTGAAGTAATCGGAGATCGAGATCGATTCGTTGTGGGTGACGAGGAAGCCATACTGCGCGCCGCGGGTAGGGCACCAGGTGCGCACGCGGGTGTTGGCGCCGGGCTGCATCAGATAGATGGCGGCGCCGCAGCCGGCTTCGTGGGTACGCGCATTTTCGGGCATCCATTTTTCATGGGTACCCCAACCGAGTTCGGACGGCTGTACGCCTTCCGACAGGAAACCTTCCACCGACCAGGTGTTGACGAAGACGTCAGGCTCTTTCGGCTTCTTGGAGCGCTGGGTGTCGCGTTCGGCGATGTGGAT
>PNLC01000507.1 GCA_013822885.1 Bradyrhizobium sp. | reverse complement strand
CAGACGATGGCGAAAGTCGTTCCGATCACGATCGTCCTTGCCATCGTGTTCGCGGTGCTCTCGCATTTCTGGGCCTGCAATCCTGGCGAGCCCTGGTGGCGCAAGCGCGAACTGGTCACCGACCTCTGCTACTGGTTCTTCGTGCCGGTATTTTCCCGCGTCTTCCGGATCGGGCTGTTGGTGGTCCTCACGGGACTTGTCTTCAACATCCATGACGCCGATGGGCTGATTGCATTCTACGACAACGGTCATGGTCCGCTGTCGGAGCTTCCGCTCTGGGTTCAGGCGGTACTGTTCGTGGTTGCGTCCGACTTCATGCTGTACTGGCTGCACCGCATGTTTCATCGCGGCGGCTTCTGGAAGTATCACGCGATCCACCATTCCTCCGAACATCTGGAATGGATTTCGGCGGCGCGGTTTCATCCGGTCAATTTGTTCATCGGCACGATCATGGTCGACGTGGTCCTGCTGATGGCGGGGATCTCTCCCAATGTCATGCTGTGGGTCGGGCCGTTCACGACCTTCCACTCCGCGTTCGTGCACGCCAATCTGAACTGGACGCTGGGGCCGTTCAAATACGTGCTTGCCTCGCCGGTCTTCCACCGCTGGCATCACACCTCGCTCGAGGAGGGAGGTCACACCAATTTCGCCGGCACCTTCCCGATCTGGGATATCCTGTTCGGGACGTTCCGGATGCCGGAGAACGAGATGCCGGCTGGCTACGGCGTCGACGACCAGCCGGTGCCCTCCGAGATCGGCGGACAGCTGGCCTATCCGTTCAGGCAATAACGCAGCCTGTGATTTCGCATGAGCATTGCAGCCGGGACGGTCCATCGCGCAAAGGCCTTCAGCCTCGGTCAGGTTCCGGCATGGCTCTGGCTTGGCGTCGGCGTCTACGCGCTGGCGGTGATCAACGGCCGCGCGTTGCTGAACGATTCCGATACCTACTGGCAGATCACCATTGGCCAGTGGATCCTCGATCACAACGCGCTCCCGCGCGTCGATTTCTACTCCTTCACTAAGGCGGGCGAGCCCTGGGTCTCGTCGTCCTGGCTATCCCAGGTGCTGCTGGCGGCAAGCTATAACCTCGCCGGCTGGACCGGGCCGATCGTGCTGGCCGCTGCCTGCATCGCCGCGACCTTCGCGCTGCTGACCTGGATTCTCGGCCAGCGCCTTCCGGCACTGTTCGCGATCGTCGTTACGCTGGTGGCGCTGCTTGTGCCGGTGCAGCATCTTCTCGCCCGTCCGCATGTGTTCGTGCTGCCGGTTATGCTGGCCTGGGCCTACGGGCTGCTGTCGGCGAGCGAGCGTGGACGCGCCCCGTCGTTTTGGCTGCTGCCGCTGATCGCGCTGTGGGCCAACCTGCACGGCGGCTTCATCTTCGGCCTCGTTCTGGTCGGCGGCCTTGCGCTCGATGCGTTGTGGAATGCGGATCGTGCCGAGCGAAAGACGCTGGCGCTGCGTTGGGCTGCGTTCGGCGTGGCCGCGTTGGCGGCCTGTTGCGTCACGCCCTATGGATGGGGATCTGTGCTCGCCGCGCGCAAGATCCTTGATCTCGGCGAGCTTCTGCATCTGATCTACGAATGGATGCCGGCCGACTTCAGCAGGCTCAGCATGTTCGAGATGGCGATCCTCGCTCTGATCGGGGGGGCGCTGTATGGCGGCGTAAAGCTGTCGCCACCGCGGATCGCGCTGGTGTTGGGCTTGCTGCACATGGCGCTGGCCCACAACCGGAACATCGAGATATTCGCCCTGCTGCTGCCGATCGTGGTGATGACACCGGTGGCCTCGCAGTTCGGATGGCAGCCGGCGCGGTTTGCGCAGATGGGCCTGCCGGTCGCTGTCACCGCGGTGCTGCTGGTGCTGCTCGGCTGCTGGAGCTGGGTGCTCTCGGTCAATGCCGGATTTGCGCCGCCGGAGCGGCAGTCGCCGGCCGCAGCCGTCGATGTGCTGAAGGCGCGCAATTCCAAACGGGTGCTCAACGACCTGCCGTTCGGCGGCTACCTGATCTGGCGGCAGATGCCGGTGTTTATCGACGGGCGCGCCGAGCTCTATGGCGAAGCGTTCGAAATGGCCTATTACCGCGCATTGCAGCTCAAGGACGTCAACCTGTTCCTCGATATTCTCAAGACCTGGGAGATCGATGCCGTGCTGCTGACGCCCGCGACACCGGCGGTCGGATTGCTCGACAATATCGGCGGCTGGCAGCGTATCTATTCCGACGAAAATGCCGTCCTGCACGTTCGCACGCCGAACTGACTGCAGTCAGCTCCGGCGGGCATAACGGCGCCGCGAACTGGCGGCCGCGCCGCCTTTCTGGTAGGCGGTGCATATGAACCTGCCGATCGAGATCGTCGAGATGCTCGGCCAGACCATGGCCAAGGTCGTGCCGGTCACGCTCGCGCTCGCGCTCGTATTCTCCGTGCTGGCGCATTTCTGGGCCTGCAATCCCGGCAAGCCCTGGTGGCGCAAGCGCGAGCTCGTGACAGATCTCTGCTACTGGTTCCTGGTGCCGCTGTTCGCGCGCGTCTTCCGGATCGGGCTGTTGGTGCTCGGCGCCGGCCTCCTGTTCGGGATCCGCGATGCCGACGACCTGATCGCGTTCTACGACAACGGCCATGGCCCGCTGTCGACGCTGCCGTTGTGGCTGCAGGCGATCCTGTTCCTGGTCGCAGCCGATTTCATGATGTATTGGCTGCACCGCATGTTCCACGGCGGCGGGTTCTGGCGATATCACGCCATCCACCATTCGTCCGAGGATGTGGACTGGATTTCCGCGGCGCGCTTCCATCCGGTTAACCTGCTGCTAGGCACCATTGGCGTCGACGTCGTGCTGCTGCTTGCCGGGATATCGCCGGGCGTGATGCTCTGGCTCGGCCCGTTCAATATCTTCCACTCCGCGTTCGTGCACGCCAACCTGAACTGGACGCTCGGCCCGTTCAGATACGTGGTGGCGACGCCGGTGTTTCACCGCTGGCATCACACTGGTCGAGAAGAGGGCGGCGATACAAATTTTGCCGGGACCTTTCCGCTGTGGGACATCCTGTTCGGAACCTTCCGCATGCCCAAAGGCCGGTTGCCGGACCATTATGGCATCGACGATCAGGCCTCATTCCCGGGTGAGATCATCGGCCAGCTGGCCTATCCGTTCCGCAAAATGTCGCCTGATCCGGAAAGCCTCAGGGTTGCCGGGAAGTAAACGGGTGGTGGCGGGCGGATTTGTTGGGTCCAATTTTGGCCCCTTTTGCACTTCGTTCATCAATTGTCGTCAGATTCACCCCGTCGGGCGCCGGTCCGCTGCGTATCGCTTTTGCCGGCCAGTAATGCCCCGGAGTTAGAGTATGTCGTTCAAGTCCCTGCGTATTCGTGCGCGCGCACGCTTTGGGTTGCTTTCAATCGCCACGGCCATCCTGCTGTGGCCTGTGGCCAGTCTTGCCGCGCCCGATCCCGACCGGATCGCGGTCTATGTCGACCAGGCAAAGCTCGTGAAGCTGCCCGCCAAGGTCGCCACCATCGTGGTCGGAAACCCGCTGATTGCAGACGTCACGA
>PNLC01000506.1 GCA_013822885.1 Bradyrhizobium sp. | reverse complement strand
TGCCAAATCGAGGCTCGCGGTCGCGCTGCATTATGACAAGACCGGTGCGCCCCGGGTCGTCGCCAAGGGCAAGGGCACGATCGGCGACAAGATCATCGAAGTCGCCAAGGCCCACGACATTCCGATCGAGGAGAACGAGGTGCTGGCGGGCGCCCTGTCCCACGTCGAAATCGGCGACGAGATCCCGGCCGAACTCTACAAGGCCGTCGCCGAAGTGCTGGTCTTCGTGCTGCGGCTGTCGGGGCGGGTGCGCTAGTTTCGCACGAAACGGAGTCAGTCGAGGTCCCATGTGCGCGGCTGCAGCAGTTCGGCCGGTGGTTTGACTTCGTCGATCGCGACTCGGCGCCGGACAAGGCGCGTTGCGGTCCACGTGCGCAGGGAGCCCCTTGCATGATGCTCTTCCTTCAGCATGATGCCGTCATCTGTGAAACATGCATTCGTGCCGGCGTCCTGCATCCCCGGGGTCATGTCGAACCAGCGGCAGCGTTCGCCGAGGACGGTATCGTAGCGATCCCCCGGAACAGGCTGGAAGGTGTTGGTGGGTGATGCGGGCTCGGGCTTCGCGGGCTCCGGATCGGGCCTCGCTATCGTGAGCTCCTCTTCCTCTTCGCGCCTGCCGCGCTCATACGTTAAGCGCATCCGGACCGAATCATGGGAAATGTCGATCCGCCGCTGCGTGCCTGTGATCACCTCCTTGAACAGCCACGGGCCAGCCCGGCGCGTCGTGCGAACGGTAGGCGAAGCCGGGTTCGATCCGTTCGGACGCGCCCTGCTGTCCGAAAGCTCCATGACCGTCTCATGGTCCGCCGCCGTCGCGCTCGCGGAGACGCTGCGGTCCCACCAGTCCAGCGCCAGCAGCGCACGCGGCAGCCGGACCTCCGCGGCTGCAACTGGCCGACGCTCGATCCGGATCGCCTCGGCCGACCAAGTGATACCTTGGGCGCCGGACCTCCGGCGCCATAACTCGATGCCGTCATCGGTGAAGCAGCTAAGGCTGGTGAAGCTATGGCGGGCGAGGCTATCGGCTTTGCTCCGCGCCGTTTCCCACACCGTGCAGCTTTCACCTAGATGGGTCTGCCGCTCGCCGGTGTTGCTGGCTTGGTGGTCGTATTCGAGTTTGATATTGCGCCGAAAGTGGCTGATCCATCCGTTGTCAATAACATAGGCATTGCTGCCGTGCCGATAATAGGTGGTCTCGGGCGGGGTGGGGTACGTGCTGTCGATGCGGGTCCATTCGCCATGACGGATCACGACCTTGGTGCTGCTTCCCTTGCGACCAGGAAATGTCTGTTCCATGGTGACTACGTAGTCGGGCGGGGTGACACCGGGCGGCACGAACGGCGCGGCGACCGCTGAACTGGCGGTGAGACAGAAAATTGCAGGGAACAGCAGTGACTGCACGGGGAGTGCTCCATCGTCAGATCGGTGAAATCTAGCGTGAAATGGGCCCCAGTGTTGGCCGAAGAATTGCTATCTAAGATTTTGGTTGTCATTGCTTTACCACGATGCCATCTGCATCGTCTCGCTACCCCTCAACCAACTCGGATACCGCCGTGATCAATCGCCGCCATGCGCTCGGCCTGCTGGCCGCCAGTACTTTGTTGCCCGCGCGCAGCCTTGCCAACGTCTCCTACCAGCGTAGCGAGTTTCGCGATGATCTGGCCCGGCGGTTCTTCGCGCTCGGCACGGTCGGCACCTTCGTCGGCTACAAGGTCGATGATTACCTGATCATTGCCAGCGACAAGGTGCGCTCGGGCGAGGGCAGGCTGCCGGCCTCGACGTTCAAGATTCCGAACTCGATCATCGCGCTGGAGACCGGCGTGGTCGAAGACCCCGACAAGGACGTCTTCAAGTGGGACGGGGTGACGCGCAGCATCGAAGCCTGGAACAAGGACCACACCTTGCGCTCGGCCATCGCGGTGTCCGCCGTGCCGGTCTACCAGGAGATCGCGCGGCGGATCGGCGCGGAGCGGATGCAGAAGTATGTCGACCTGATGGACTACGGCAACCGCGACATCGGCGGCGGTATCGACCAGTTCTGGCTCACGGGAAACCTGCGCATCGATCCCATTCAGCAGATCGACTTCCTCGACCGGCTGCGCCGCGGCGTTCTGCCGGTGTCCAAGCGCAGCCAGGAACTGACGCGCGACATCCTCACCGTGACGAAGGTTGGCGACGCCACGCTGCGCACCAAGAGCGGGCTGTTGGGCGCGGAGCAGGGCAAGCCGTCATTGGGCTGGATGGTCGGCTGGGCCGAGAAGGGCAGCCAGCAGACCGTGTTCGCCATGAACATGGACTGCAAAACCCCGGAGCACATTGCCGCGCGCATGACGGTGACGCAGCAATGCCTGACGGATATCGTCGCGATCTAATTTGCGGCTAGCGCCGGCTCAGGAGGTCGCGGGCGGCTTCCCGATCCGCCCCAGATGGGTGAAGCCAAAGCCTGCAGCGTATTTCAGGCCGTAGCCGAGCGCGCGGTCGAAGCCGATATGGGCCAGCCAGATCATGGCGATCGAGAGCACGAGCGGCGAGGCGGTGGCGAAGCCGCCGGTCATCATCGCCATCGGCGCGAGATAGCTGTGGGCTGCGTTGTAGACCAGGGCGCCGAAACGCGGGCCGGACAGGTAGGCCGCGAAGCTGAGATCGGGCACGAAAAACAGCAGGGCGTAAACCCACCACGATCCGTCCCAGACATAATAGAGAAGCGTCATCCCGATAAAGAGCGCTAATCCCTCCAGCCGCAGCAGCGTTCGCACACCCCCTGTAACGGCGCCGGGCGTCTCGGCGCTAACGATATCGGTCATTCCGGTCCCCTCGATCAGGAGGCTGATATGGGGCCTGCCGGGCGCCGGTACCAGATGCCGGAAGGGGTGTTTCCGGTTCGGAAAAGGCCGTGTTAGAAGGCCCTGAAATCGACTTAAAGGCGGGCGGAAGCAGATGAAAGATATTTTGGACACCCTCGAAGAACGGCGCGCCGGCGCCAAGCTCGGCGGCGGCGAAAAGCGCATCGAGGCGCAGCACGCTCGCGGAAAATTGACCGCGCGGGAGCGCATCGAACTGTTGCTCGACAAGGGCTCTTTCGAGGAATTCGACATGTTCGTCGAGCATCGCTCCACCGAATTCGGCATGGAAAAGACCAAGGTGCCCGGCGACGGCGTCGTCACCGGCTGGGGCACCGTCAACGGCCGCAAGACCTTTGTGTTCGCCAAGGATTTTACCGTGTTCGGCGGCTCGCTGTCGGAGACCCACGCGCTGAAAATCACAAAGCTGCAGGACATGGCGATGAAGGCGAGGGCGCCGATCATCGGCCTCTATGACGCCGGCGGCGCGCGCATCCAGGAGGGCGTCGCGGCGCTCGCGGGCTATTCCTATGTGTTCCGCCGCAACGTCATCGCCTCCGGCGTGATCCCGCAGATCTCCGTCATCATGGGCCCGTGCGCCGGCGGCGACGTCTATTCGCCGGCGATGACCGACTTCATCTTCATGGTGAAGAACACCAGCTACATGTTCGTCACCGGCCCCGACGTGGTGAAGACCGTCACCAACGAGGTGGT
>PNLC01000505.1 GCA_013822885.1 Bradyrhizobium sp. | reverse complement strand
GTGCTTGGCGCCGAAGCGATCGGCCAATACGCCAAGCAGCAGGCGGCCGCCGAGACCGGAGAATCCGGCAAGGCTGTAGACGGTCACGGCGGTCAGCGGCGCGATGCCGCAGATCATGGCGTAGCTCACCATGTGGAAGATCGGTCCCGAATGCGCCGCGCAGCAGGCGAAATGCGCCAGCGCCAGCGTGATGAATTGCGGCGTTCGCAACGCCTGCGCGACGGTCCATTGCGTTTCAGGTGCGCCGGCTCCGCCTGCTGTGTCCGCTTCCGCGGGCTCCGGCGCCGGGCGCACCAGGAACGCCGCCGGGATCAACAGCGCCCAGGCGGCGATGCCGATCACCAGCATTGCAGTGCGCCAGTCGTAGGCTGTGATCAGCCAGCTTGCGAATGGCGCGATCGTCAGCGGCGACACGCCCATGCCGGCCGACACCAGCGCGACCGCGAGACTGCGATGATGTTCGATCCACGCGCTCGCCACCGCGACCATCGGCGCATAGAAGCTCCCGGCCGCGACCCCGATCAGCACGCCGAATGCCAGCTGGAACTGCCACAGGCTGGTGGCCTGGCTCGCCGCAACCAGTCCCGTTCCCAGCAGCAGCGCGCCCGACAGCACCACGATACGGGTACCGAACCGGTCGGACAGCGCGCCCCAGAAGAATGCAGCCAACCCCATGGCAAGAAAGTTGATCGTCGCTGCCGCCGAAACGCCGCTGCGCGACCAGCCCATCGCTTCCGAAATCGGCTGCAGGAACACGGCGAGCGACAGCATCGCGCCGAAGCCGACGCAGGTCATCAGCGCGCCTGCGCCGACCACCACCCAGCCGTAGGAAGACCCGGAGGACTTGCTCATGCGTTTCCTCGTTTTTTGTATTTATGTTCTGAGCGGGCGGATGGTGGCTGATCTGCAAGAGGAGGGCAAGGTGGCAGACGCATCCCAGATCTGAGCGGCTATCGCGGAACGGCCACCAGCGCGACGTTGCCGCGCTTCACTTCCAGCCACCCCAGTCACAAGCGGCTTCAATCCAAGCATCGATAGCGTCATTCTCAGGATGTTGCGCCATCAGTTTTGCCTGTCGACGCAAATCTGCCCGAAGCTTCGGGTCGCGCCGATCTCGGCGCTCAGCCATGCGCTGCCGGGGAGTGCGGGACAGTGTCTTTTTTGGGGGCGTGCAGAGCATCACGATGACATCATGCCCGTGATTTGCCCGACTGGTCAAATCGGTTTGCTAGAATCGAAACCGCAATGCCAACAAGCCCTGCGCTACTGTGCATGGGGTTGTTTTCGAGGTTTTTGTTTTCGGCCTCCAAACGTCACGTTGGGTCGGCCCAAACTCCCGCCTCAGCTATCCACCTTCAACGCCGCGATGAACGCCTCCTGCGGGATGTCGACCTTGCCGAACTGCCGCATCTTCTTCTTGCCTTCCTTCTGCTTCTCCAGAAGCTTGCGCTTGCGGGTGATGTCGCCGCCATAGCATTTGGCGGTGACGTCCTTGCGCAGCGCGCGGACGGTCTCGCGGGCGATCACCTTGCCGCCGATCGCGGCTTGAATGGGGATCTGGAACATGTGCGGCGGGATCAGTTCCTTCATCTTCTCGACCATGGCGCGGCCGCGGCCTTCGGCGCGGGTCCGGTGCACCAGCATCGACAGCGCGTCCACCGGCTCGTTGTTGACGAGGATCTGCATCTTGACGAGGTCGGCCACCTTGTAGTCGGTCAAATGATAGTCGAACGAGGCGTAGCCCTTCGAGACCGATTTCAGGCGGTCGTAGAAATCGAACACGACCTCGTTGAGCGGCAGATCGTATTTCACCATCGCGCGGGAGCCGACGTAAGTCAGCTCCTTCTGCGAACCGCGGCGGTCCTGGCACAGCTTGAGCACGCTGCCGAGATACTCGTCCGGCGTGAGGATCGTTGCCTCGATCCACGGCTCCTCGATGTCGGCGATCTTGACGACATCAGGCATGTCGACCGGATTGTGGATCTCGATCTCCTGGCCGTCGGTCAGGTGCATCTTGTAGATCACGCTCGGCGCGGTCGCGATCAAATTGAGGTCGAACTCGCGCGACAGCCGCTCCTGGATGATTTCGAGATGCAGCAGCCCGAGGAAGCCGCAGCGGAAGCCGAAGCCCAATGCGGCCGAGGTTTCCATCTCGAACGAAAAACTCGCGTCGTTGAGCCGTAGTTTGCCCATCGCCGCGCGCAGCGTTTCGAAATCGTCGGCATCGACCGGGAACAGGCCGCAGAACACGACGGGGATCGCAGGCTTGAAGCCTGGCAGCATCTCGGTGACGGGTTTGCGGTCGTCGGTGATGGTGTCGCCGACGCGCGTATCGGCGACTTCCTTGATCGCCGCGGTGATGAAGCCGATCTCGCCGGGGCCGAGTTCGTCGACCTGCGTCATCTTCGGGGTGAAGAAGCCGACCCGCTCGACATCATAGGCGGCACCCGTGCCCATCATGCGGATCCGGCCACCCTTCTTCATCGTGCCGTCGACGACGCGGATCAGGACGACGACGCCGAGATAGACGTCGTACCAGCTATCCACCAGCAGCGCCTTCAGCGTCGCGTCGCGGTCGCCCTTCGGCGGCGGCAGGCGGGTGACGATCGCTTCCAGCACGTCGGGAACGCCAAGGCCGGTCTTGGCCGAGATCATCACGGCGTCGGACGCGTCGATGCCGATCACGTCCTCGATCTGCTGCCTAATCTTCTCGGGTTCGGCCGCGGGCAGGTCGACCTTGTTGAGAACAGGGACAATCTCATGGCCTGCGTCGAGCGCGTGGTAGACGTTGGCGAGCGTCTGCGCTTCGACGCCCTGGCTGGCATCGACCACCAGCAGCGATCCCTCGCAGGCCGCCAGCGACCGCGAGACTTCGTAGGCGAAGTCGACATGGCCGGGCGTGTCCATCAGATTGAAGATGTAATCCTTGCCGTCCTTGGCGCGGTATTTGAGCCGGACGGTCTGCGCCTTGATGGTGATGCCGCGCTCGCGTTCGATATCCATCGAATCGAGAACCTGTTCCTTGCCCGCCATTTCACGGTCCGTCAGTCCGCCGGTCATCTGGATCAGGCGGTCGGCCAGCGTCGATTTGCCATGGTCGATATGGGCGACGATGGAGAAGTTGCGGATGTTGGAAATAGGGGCGGTTGTCATGGGCGCGGGATAGCATTCACATCCCCGTGCGGCAACCATATTGCTGTATTCCAAAGGGGCTTGTTCAACGCCAAGCTGTTTTCACCTGGCCCAAAAACGCGCTACGCACTCGATCCATGTCTACTGCATCGATTTTGCCCGCACCGGTGCGCTCAAGGCGCATTCCGTCCAATCGGCGACTGGCGGCGTGGCTGGCGGCGCGCGCCCGTGACCCCAGGAGCGGCCTGTGGCTGGTAACCGGCTTTGCCGTGGTTCATGCCGTGCTGTGGACGCTGATCCTGGTCAGTCTGAAGACCGGGCAGGATGTTCACATGGACGTCGCGGAAGCCTTCGCCTGGGGCCAGAAGTTCCTGCTCGGCTATGGCAAGCATCCGCCGCTGTCGGGATGGGTGGCCGGCGTCTGGTTCAT
>PNLC01000504.1 GCA_013822885.1 Bradyrhizobium sp. | reverse complement strand
GGCGGCACCGTGACCGCCGGCATCGTTTCGGCCTCCGGCCGCGACATCGGCAACGGCCCGTACGACGACTTCATTCAGATCGACGCGCCCGTGAACAAGGGCAACTCCGGCGGTCCGGCGTTCGACACCGCTGGCGAAGTGATGGGTGTCAACACCGCGATCTATTCGCCGTCCGGCGGCAGCGTCGGCATCGCGTTCTCGATCCCGGCTTCGACGGTGAAGAGCGTGATCGCCCAGCTCAAGGACAAGGGCTCGGTAAGCCGCGGCTGGATCGGCGTCCAGATTCAGCCGGTGACCGCAGACATTGCCGACAGCCTCGGCATGAAGAAGGCGGAAGGCGCGCTGGTCGCGGAACCGCAGGCCAATGGTCCGGCGGCGAAGGCCGGCATCCAGTCGGGCGACGTCATCACCGCAGTGAATGGCGAGCCGGTCAAGGATGCGCGTGAACTCGCCCGCACCATCGGTGGACTGGCACCCGGCAATGCCGTGAAGCTCAACGTGCTGCAGAAGGGCCAGGACAAGGTCATCAACCTCACGCTCGGCCAGTTGCCGAACACGATCGAGGCCAAGGCCAACACCGACCAGGACGACAAGGGTAGCGCCAACAAGGGAACCGGTGTTCCCAAGCTCGGCCTTACGCTCGCCCCCGCCAACAGCGTGGCGGGCGCCGGCAAGGAAGGCGTCGTGGTGACCGAAGTCGATCCGAAGAGTGCGGCGGCCGAGCGCGGCTTCAAGGAAGGCGACGTCATTCTCGAAGTCGCCGGCAAGAGTGTCGGCAACGTCGGCGAAGTTCGCGATGCGATCGATGCGGCGCGCACCGACAACAAGAACAGCGTTCTCATGCGCGTGAAGAGCGGCGGTTCGTCGCGCTTCGTGGCAGTGCCGCTGGCCAAGGGTTAAATCCAGATGGAGGGTTTCGCCGGCATTCGTCGCCCCCGCCGACGGCTCCTTCCGGGGAGCGGGCCCAAAGCCCGCTCCCACAAGCTACCTTCCGATGGAACACGCCCCCCTCTGTCGGAAGGGTCTAAGGGCGGTGGAGTCCCCCAGCTTCACCGCCCGCTTTTTTCACTTGATCCAGAGAACGGCCGGTCGCCTTGCATGTGCAGGGCGACCGCGCCATGGTGAGAGAAAGCATGTACCCCGTGACCGCAACTGCCCCCCAAATGCGCCTGTTGATCATCGAAGATGACCGCGAGTCCGCCGACTATCTGGTCAAGGCGTTCCGCGAAGTTGGCCATGTGGCCGATCTCGCCAGCGATGGCGAGGAAGGGCTGTCGATGGCCGATGGCGGCGACTACGACGTGCTCGTGGTCGACCGGATGCTGCCCAAGCGTGACGGCCTGTCCGTGATCGGTGCGCTGCGCGAGAAGGGCAATCGAACCCCGGTCCTGATCCTCTCCGCGCTAGGCCAGGTCGATGACCGCATCAAGGGCCTGCGCGCCGGTGGCGACGACTATCTGCCAAAGCCCTATTCGTTCGCCGAACTGCAGGCGCGCGTCGAGGTGCTGTCGCGCCGCAATGTCGGCCCGGCCGAAGAGACCACCTACCGGGTCGGCGATCTCGAACTCGACCGGCTTTCGCACCGGGTCGCCCGTGGCAAGGACGAGTTGACGCTGCAGCCGCGCGAGTTTCGCTTGCTCGAGTATTTGATGAAGCATGCCGGCCAGGTGGTGACGCGCACCATGCTGCTCGAAAACGTCTGGGACTATCATTTCGATCCGCAGACCAACGTCATCGACGTGCATATTTCACGGCTGCGTTCCAAGATCGACAAGGGTTTTGAGCGGCCCTTGCTGCATACGATCCGCGGCGCCGGATACATGATCCGTGACGGAATCAGATAAGACACGATTATTGTTGCGCCTTTTCGGCGTGCTGTTTTTTGACTGCCAGCAATTTACCGCGTCTCCCGACAGTCAGTCGGCTGCCGCAGCACTGCCGAAAGGAAAAAGCCCCGTCTAGGCGGGCCTTCTACAATCGGCTCGCAGGCGTTCCGCAGCCTCGATCTTCACAACCTTGTCCTTCAATTCCTTGAACTCGTGCTCTCGGCGTTTTTCCCAAAGGAATTCTGCGGGTAGGGCCAATGCAGGAATAGGCAGCCAAATGCAGCGGCTGTTCGCCTTGGTCAAATCGTTACACCGCCAAAATCCGGCATTTTTGCCCCGGTTGCGTGAGATAATTTAATTACGCTAAAGTTGTCGCTATCTCAAATTGCGCGTAAACGATTCATTGAATCTTAGGTTGTATCAATTACTGATGGGTATGTTGGATCGACCCAACTTTAAGAGGAGGCAGAGTTGAAAGTTGTTTTCCAGAAGTTTCTCGCTGACGAGTCCGGCGCTACCGCCATCGAGTACGGACTGATTGCCGCTGGCATTGCCATCGCGATCATTACCGCCGTGAACGGCGTGGGCACCCAATTGAAGACCAATTTCAACACGATCACCACCAAGCTGACGCCGGCGGCCTGATCGCGACGCCACCCCTTTCTCAGAGGGGCGAATTCAACTCCTGTGTGTGCTGCCCGACCAAGGAAACTTGGTCGGGCTTTTTCATTGGCTTGTTGCGGGCTGCTTCCAAAGCAGGACACGCCGGAGCTTGCAAGGATTTAACTTGGCTCGAATTGAGTGCCACTTTAACGTTCCCTGCCGCGATCGTGACTACGGTCAGTGACGATAGACGCGACGCTCAGAATGGATACATGATCCGTGACGGCCTTCGGTAAACTGATCCGCACCACGGCGTTTCGCCTGACGCTGGTCTACCTGTTCCTGTTTGCGCTGTTTGCGGCGTCGCTGCTCGGCTATTTCGCCTGGAATACGCGGCGGCTGATCAACGAGCAGATCACTGCCACGGTGACGGCCGAAACCGACGAGATCGTCGACCTCTATACGCGCCGCGGCTTGCGCATACTCGTTCCCACGATTGAGAACCGGGCGCTGCGGCCGGGCGCCAATCTCTATCTCGTTACCACGCCTGAGGGGAAAGCGATCGGCGGCAATGTCGGCGCCCTGGCGCCTGGCGTGATGGCCTCGACCGGCTGGTCGGAGACCGGCTATCGCCGGCTCGACGAACAGGACACCGCGGATCATCGCGCGCTGGTGCGCGTCACCGAACTGACCAACGGTTTTCGCCTGCTGGTCGGCCGCGACCTCGAGGAGCGGCGGCGTCTGTTCGGCATCGTCGCCCACGCCGCGCAATGGTCGCTGCTGGTCGTCATCGTGCTCGGCATCGGCGGTGGCATCTTCGTCGCGCGACGGGTGCTGCAGCGAATCGACGCCATGACCGGCACGACGCAGCGCATCATGGCCGGTGATCTCTCCGGACGGCTGCCGGTCGGGCGCAGCGGCGACGAACTCGATCGCCTGGCGGAAAACCTCAATGCGATGCTGGAGCGGATCGAGGCCCTGATGACAGGCCTGAAGGAAGTTTCCGACAATATCGCCCACGACCTGAAGACGCCGCTGACGCGCCTGCGCAATCGCGCCGAGGAGGCGCTGGCGAGTTCCGGCAGCGAGGCGGAGTATCGCGCAGCGCTGGAACGTACCATCGAGGAATCCGACGG
>PNLC01000503.1 GCA_013822885.1 Bradyrhizobium sp. | reverse complement strand
TAGACCAGCGGCAGGCCGCTCTCGGTGACGCGGGCGACCGCGATCGACAGCCGCAGATCGTTCTTGTCGCGCGCATAGGGCGAGCCGTTCGGCACGACAAGGATCTCCGCGCCGGTCTCGGCGAGGCACTCGACGATGTTTTCGTATTCCTCGGACTCTTCGAGCCAGATGTCTTCGCAGATGGGAACGCCGACCCGGACACCCTTGACGGTTACCGGCCCCGCGGCGGGACCGCGCGCGAACAGCCGCTTCTCGTCGAACACGCCGTAATTCGGCAGGTTGGCCTTGTAGCGCAGCGCTGCGATGCGGCCCTGGTCGAGCAGCGCGCAGGCGTTATAGAGCTTGCCGTCCTCGACCCATGGCGTGCCGATCAGCATCGCCGGGCCGCCACCCGCGGTCTCGCGCGCCAGCTCCTCGATCGCCGCGCGGCAGGCGGCCTGGAAGGCGGGCTTGAGCACCAGATCTTCCGGCGGGTAGCCGGTGATGAACAGTTCCGGCAGCACCACGAGATCGGCGCCGTCGGCTTTCGCCTTGTCGCGCGCCACACGCGCCTTTGCGGCGTTGCCGGTGACGTCGCCTACGGTCGGGTTGAGCTGCGCCAGCGTGATCTTGAAGGTGGGATCGGTCATGGGAGCGATGGTGCCTCGCACAATGGCAAACTGCAAATGCTCGCTTTAGAACACGCCTATGCGTTCGGCGATGGCAAACAGCCAGAACGCCCCTGTCATCAGCAGCGCGACGCCGACCGCCGCCGAACCCATGTCCTTGACCCGCCCGATCTGCGGATCGTGGTCGGTGGTGAGGCGGTCGGCAAGCTTCTCGATCGCGGTGTTGAGGATCTCGACCACCAGCACGAACGCCACCGCCGCGACCAGTTCGACCCGGCGCATCACGCTCGCACCGACCAGCCAGGCCAGCGGCACCGAAAGCATCAGTGCGAAAATTTCCTCGCGGACAGCCTGCTCCGACCGGATCGCAAAAGCGAGGCCGTTACGGGTGTTGATCGTGGCCCGCCAGAGTCGCAGCAAGTCAAAGTCCCGCTGCAGCCGGCATCGGCTTGTCCTTTGTCCCGCGATCCTGCTTGAGCAGTTCGGCGATCAGGAAGGCCATGTCGATCGATTGTTCGGCATTGAGACGGGGATCGCAGACCGTGTGGTAGCGGTCGTTGAGGTCCTCGTCGGTGATGGCGCGGGCGCCGCCGATGCATTCGGTGACGTCCTGCCCGGTCATTTCCAGGTGCACGCCGCCGGCATGGGTGCCTTCGGCGGCATGGATGGCGAAGAACGACTTCACCTCCGACAGCACGCGGTCGAACGGCCGGGTCTTGTAACCTGAGGTCGAGGTGATGGTGTTGCCGTGCATGGGATCACAGGACCAGACCACGACACGCCCTTCCCGCTGCACGGCGCGGATCAGCGGCGCAAGGTGATCGCCGACCTTGTCGGAGCCGAAGCGGTTGATCAGCGTCAGCCGGCCGGGCTCGTTGTCGGGATTGAGGATGTCGATCAGCTTCAAGAGTTCGTCGGGCTTCAGCGACGGGCCGCATTTCAGGCCGATCGGGTTCTTGATGCCGCGGAAATATTCGACATGGCCGTGGTCGAGCTGGCGGGTGCGGTCGCCGATCCAGAGCATATGGCCCGAGGTCGCATACCAGTCGCCGGTGGTGGAATCGACCCGGGTGAAGGCCTGCTCGTAACCCAGCAGCAACGCCTCATGGCTGGTGTAGAAATCGGTGGCGCGCAGTTCGGGATGGCTTTCGAGGTCGAGCCCGCAGGCGCGCATGAAGTTCAGCGCGTCCGAGATGCGGTCGGCCAGTTCCTTGTACCGGCGCGACTGCGGCGAATCCTTGAGGAAGCCGAGCATCCACTGATGCACGCTCCCCAGATTGGCGAAACCTCCGGTGGCGAACGCGCGAAGCAGGTTGAGCGTCGCCGCCGATTGCCGATACGCCATCAACTGGCGCTGCGGATCCGGGGTGCGCGACTCCGGCGTAAACGCGATGTCGTTGATGATGTCGCCGCGGTAGCTCGGCAGCTCGACACCGTTGACCTTTTCGGTGTTGGACGAGCGCGGCTTGGCAAACTGCCCGGCGATGCGGCCGACCTTCACCACCGGCAACGCGCCGGCATAAGTGAGAACCACCGCCATCTGCAGCAGCACGCGGAAGAAATCGCGGATGTTGTTGGCACCGTGCTCGGCAAAGCTCTCGGCGCAATCGCCGCCCTGCAGCAGGAAGGCTTCGCCGGCAGCCACGCGGGCCAGCGCCTTTTTCAGGTTGCGGGCTTCGCCGGCGAACACCAGCGGCGGAAAGGTCGCAAGCTGCGCCTCGACATCGGCCAACGCCTTGGCATCGGGATATTCGGGCACTTGCAGCACCGGCCTGGTGCGCCAGCTATCGGGCGTCCACCGCTCGGACATGTCGTCAACTCCTGAGCAAAAACCGCGACTTGCCCGCCTTCGCTGAAATATTGCGGGGCCGGCGGTTACAGAGGCCGGGTTATACACAGGCCGCACGCCGACCGCCAGTTAGATTTCCGGTAGTCGCGACAAGCCCTTGCAGCAAAATCCGAATTCGCATTTGTTAAGGCTCTCACTAAACCTTAGATGGAGTTGGCCGTGGCCGACACGGTGGTGGACGACGTTTTCATCGACGACATCACGATACCCGCGATGGACGGCCACCCGTTGGGCGCAACGCTGTTTCTGCCCCGCGGAACCAAGCGCCACGCCGTGCTGATCAATTCGGCCACCGCCGTGCCGCGCAGGCTCTACCGGGGCTTTGCCGGCTATCTCGCAGGTCGCGGCTGCGCGGTGCTGACCTACGACTATCGCGGCATCGGCGGCTCGCGGCCGCAGGCGATGAACGGGAACAAGCGGCCGACATCGCTGGCCGGCTTCGAGGCCTCGATGTCGGACTGGGCGGCGCAGGACATCACCGCCGCCGTGTCGTGGATGCGCGAGCGCTACAAGACACTGCCGTTCGCCTATGTCGGACACTCGTTTGGGGGCCAGGCGCTCGGCCTGCTGCCGAACAACACCGAGATCCCGCGCGCGCTTTTCATTGCAGCGCAGGCCGGCTACTGGAAACTGATGACGGCGCCGGAGCGGTATCGCGTTTACGCCATCCTCAACTTTGTCGGCGTTCCCCTCGCCCGTTCGCTCGGCTATCTGCCGGGCAAGGCCGGCCTCGGCATGGACTTGCCGAAGGACGCGTTTCTGCAATGGGTGCGCTGGGTGATGAGCCCGCGTTACCTGTTCGATGATGCCAGGCTCGAGGCGCTGCAGAATTTTCCAAAATACAGGGGCGCGTTGCGCGCGCTCTGTGTGTCCGACGATCCCTGGGCGACGCGGCCGGCGGTCGAACTGCTGTGTTCGGGTTTTACCTCGATCAAGCCCGAGATCATCACCGTGACGCCCGCGGAGGTCTATGCCAGCAGGATCGGGCACATGGGATTTTTCAGGGCCGAGCATCGCGACACGCTGTGGCTTGGGGCGGCGGATTGGATCGAGGCGCGGGGTTAGGCTTGGTTGTTGTGCTGTGCCCGGGACTAAATCCGGAATCGTCATCCCCGCGCAGGCGGGGAG
>PNLC01000502.1 GCA_013822885.1 Bradyrhizobium sp. | reverse complement strand
TAAGTATGGCACCCGACGCGTCCGGCGCGATCCGCCGACGCTGGAAGAGGCAATCTTCGCCGCGGTCGGAATCACCGATGATCAGCAGCAGCAGGCGGAGATCGCCGCCGCGCTGATGGGCCTGCCGTATGAGGAAGTCCTCGTTGAAGTGAAGAAGACCGGCCGCGCGATGGCGCGATCGGCTACGCGTATCATCGCCGGCGAGCAAGGCGCCCAGCGCGCCATCGTGGTCGAGCGCCGCGTCGTCAGGCGCTTCGGCAACGACAAGCGCACCGGCACCTGACGAACGGTCCCGAATAGCCCGAGACTTCTATAGTTCGCCTTTCCAATTCGCAGGGAGTGATCCCTGCGAATTGCGTTTTTGCGCGTGCCGGCCTATGAGGCGCCCCGCTCGGGCGGGGCGGCCCCAGCCATGCGGAGCAGCATGCGCCAATAGGCGCGGTTGAACGCCACGACCGTGCGCATCCCACTTAAAGTGCTCTCGGTCCAGGACCTGGCGAGTTCGGCCTCACCGTACTTCGTCAAATCGATGGTGCCGGTGGATTCGCCATGCCGGAAAACTAGCTTCGCGCCGAACTTGGCAGCGAGTGCCCGCATCGCGTCGTTCTGCGCGCCGGTGGTGATCCGCAGGCTCTTGTAGCCCTTGGCACGCGCTTCCGTGATCAGCTTGCGGAACAGAATGCTGCCAACGCCGCGCCGTCGCACCGACGATTCGACGCTGAAGGCGATCTCGGGAAGCGAATCCCGCGATTGATCCGGCGGATGCAGTTCCGCCGCGCCGCGGACCACGCCGTTTTCGAAGAAGGCGATAATGACCGTGCCGTCATCGGCGCATTTCTCGGCGTAGCGCTCGATGAAGCTGTCATCCATGAAGCCATGGAAGCGGTCACGGCGGCTGGTGCGGTCTAGCCGGAGCAGGTGATCGCGCAACAGCGGCAATTCTTCCTGCTGGCTCAGTGTGCGTACGCTGCTATCGGCAAGCGCGGCCGCGATAAGTGAAAGGTACATATTCTGTCTCCTCTGAGAGAAGCCCTTCGAGGAGGCGTCGAATCCCTAGACCACCTATATTGTGCGTCGCAACATGAATTGCAAGCCCATGAAATGCTTCACATAAAATTCATCCACCGTTTACCAAACGTTAGGAACCAACGTCGGATCAAAGCACCATCTGGGTTTGCGTAACGACGGCGACCAGCTTGCCGTCCTCGGTTTCCAGCCGCGTCTGCCACACCTGGGTACGGCGCCCCCGATGCACCGGAGTTGCGGTCGCAATCACGGTCGAGCCTTCCTTGGCGCCGCCGATGAAGTTGGTCTTGCTCTCGATCGTGGTGGTGCCCTTGGCGTCCGCCGGCAGGTTGATGACAGTCGCCGCGGCGCCGACCGAATCCGCAAACGCCATGACAGCGCCGCCGTGAATCGTATTCCGAAGCGTACAGAGATCGGGACGCACCAGCATTTTGGCGACCACGCGATCCGCTCCGGCTTCGGTGAAGGTCACGCCCTTCAACTCCGCGAACGGCATCTTCATCGACTGGATTTTCTCGAGCGGCGTCATGGATCCTCCGGACGTTTTTCGCGTGGTTTCACAGACAGAATGGAGGGCCACGGTAAGTCAGGCAATGACCTCAGAGGTAATGGCTTCCGTGACATAACGCGGCGGATTCGGCATATCACCCGTCATGCGCCAGTTCCCTCCCCGCCGGATCGTCTGCCTGACCGAAGAAACCGTCGAGACGCTGTATCTGCTCGGCGAGCAGGATCGCATCGTCGGCGTCTCCGGCTATGCCGTGAGGCCGCCGCAGGTCCGGCGCGAGAAGCCGCGAGTCTCCGCCTTCATCACCGCGGACATTCCAAAGATCCTCGCGCTCGAGCCGGACCTCGTGCTCGCCTTCTCCGATCTCCAGGCGGGCATCGTAGCCGACCTGGTGCGCGCAGGTGTTGCCGTCCACGTCTTCAATCAACGCGACATCGCCGGCATTCTGGCGATGATCCGCACACTCGGCGCCCTCGTCGGCGCGGCGGAGCGTGCCGATCAACTCGCAACGGGTTTTGAAGAACGACTGGCGCGCATCGCTTCGACCCCGCGGTCGCAGCCCAAACCAAAAGTCTATTTCGAGGAATGGGACGATCCGCTGATCTCAGGCATCGGCTGGGTGTCCGAACTGGTCGAGATCGCCGGCGGCGAAGACGCCTTGCCGAAACTGCGCTTGCAGCAGGCGGCCAGGGACCGGATCATTTCACCCGATGTCGTGCGCGAGGCGGCGCCCGACGTTATCCTCGCTTCCTGGTGCGGGAAGAAAGTCGTTCCTGACCGAATTCGAAATCGCCCGGGCTGGGGCGACATCCCGGCGGTTGCGAATAACCGCATCGTCGAAATCAAGTCGCCGTTAATATTGCAGCCGGGACCGGCCGCGCTGACGGACGGACTGGATGCCATCGTGAATGCGTTGTGGCCGGATCAGCCGTAAACCCTCAGCCGTCATTGCGCGGAGCGGCGCGACGAAGCAATCCATCCATCCGTTCTGCTGCACAATGGATTGCTTCGCTTCGCTCGCAAGGACGTGGAGAGACCAACGGGTCGCTCAGACCTTCTCCACGCCGCACCATTCCGCAATGAACAGCGCGGTCGCTTTCGTCGACTTCCGCAGCGACTCCAGATCGACGTACTCGTTGAAGCCGTGCATCGCAGCCCCGCTGGCGCCGAAGCACAAACTCGGGATGTTGTAGTTCAGCCCGTAAAAACGCGTATCGGTCAGCGCCGTGAAGACAAGGTCAGGTACCGCGCCGCCATAGACCGCGTTGAACGCTTTGCCGAAGGCGGCTTCCGGCGCCGCGGAATCCGTCAGTTCGTAGCCTTCCGACAAAAAGCCGGACCATTCCACCTGCGGCGGGTTGTTGGACAGGAAACGATGGTCACGCGCAGCGGCTGAAACGCACGCCAGGATCTCCTTCTGGCATTCGGCAATAGACCAGCCGGGCAGCACCGCGATACGGCAGTCGACGTCGCACCATGCCGGGACGCTGGAAGCCCAGTCGCCGCCCTTGATGATTCCGGGATTGAAGTTGATCGGATGATTGAGTGTCTTGAAGTGGTGATCCTTCTTGGCGCGCTCGTTCCACTCGGCCTCCAGCTTCTGCAGCGCATGGACCAGATGATAGGCCGCCATGATGGCGTTTGCGCCGGAGCCTGCCTCGAACACATGCACCGGAAAACCGCGCACCCTCAATCGAAACCAGATCACGCCGACCTGCGAGCGCACCATCTTGCCGCCGGTCGGCTCAGGGATGAAGCAGGCTTCAGCGCGGTAGCCGCGCTGAAGGGTCGACAGCGCGCCGACGCCGGTGGACTCTTCCTCGATCACGCTTTGGAAATGAATCCGCGCGGTCGGCTGGAACCCCGCGGCCTTGATCGCATCCAGCGCATAGAGCGCGCCGATCGTGCCCGACTTCATGTCGCAGGCGCCGCGGCCGTACATCTTGCCGTCCCTGACGACCGGCGAAAACGGCGGCGTCTCCCACATGTCGAGCGGCCCCACCGGCACCACGTCGCAATGGCCCTGCAGGATCAGCGATTTGCCGGCGTTGGTCGC
>PNLC01000501.1 GCA_013822885.1 Bradyrhizobium sp. | reverse complement strand
AAAGCCCGCGCGCCGCCGCTGCTTCCGGATCGGCCTGGACGCGGATGGCGAATTTCTGTGCGCCGTAGACGCTGACCTGGGCGACGCCCGGAATCTGCGACAGCGTCTGGCCGATGGTGATCTCGCCATATTCGTTGACCGCCGACAGCGGCAGCGTGGATGAGCCAAGTACCACGAAAAGCACCGGGAACTCGGCCGGGTTCACCTTGCGGAAACTCGGCGGAATCCGCATCTCGATCGGCAACCGGCGTTGCGCGATCGTCAGTGCGGTCTGCACATCGAGCGCGGCGGAATCGATGTTGCGATTGAGATCGAACTGGATGGTGATCTGGCTGGTGCCCTGGGAGGAGTTCGACGACATCGACGAGATGCCCGCGATGGTCGAGAGCTGGCGCTCGATGACGCCGGCCACCGACGACGCCATGGTGTCCGCGCTCGCGCCCGGCAAGGTCGCGGTCACGGCAATGGTCGGGAAATCGACCCGCGGCAGCGCCGACACCGGCAGCAGGCGGAAGCCGAAGATGCCGAACGCAATGATCGACGCCGTGATCAGCGTCGTCATGACCGGCCGTCGGATGCAGAGTTCGGACAGGGTCATCGGCTATGCCCCAGCCTTTTTTGTGCGCGCCTCGACCCGCGTTCCGTCCGACAGCAGCAATTGTCCGTCGACCACCACGGTCTCGCCGCCGGCCAGACCTTCCGAAATCACCGACATGCCCTGCGAGGTGCGGTCGACCGTGACCGGCTGGACCTTGGCGACACCATCCTTGACTGCGAAGACGAAGTTGCCGCTCTGGCTGCGCTGCACGGCGACCGTCGGCACCACGATGGAATCTTCGTTGCGGATGACCAGCTTGGTCGCGACCAGGGTTCCCGGCCACAAGGTCTCGTTCTTGTTGTCCATGATGCCGCGCACGGTGACCATGCCGGTCGTAGCGTCCACCGTGTTTTCCACCATCGCGACCTTGCCGGTCTCGGAACGCTGATGGCCCGGGATGGTCGCGGTGACGCTGGAGACCCCTTTAGCCATTGACTCGCGCAGATCGACCAGCACGCGCTGCGGAACCGCGAAGGTGACATAGACCGGCGCCATCTGGTTGATGACGGCGAGTGGGGTCGTATCCGCCGGGCGCACGAAATTTCCGACCTTCACATTGGCCACGCTGATCCGCCCCGAAAACGGCGCGCGGATCATGGTGTAGCTTTTCTGGACCTTCAGATTATCGAGCGCAGCCTGATTGGCCTTGATGGAGCCCGCCAGGATATCGGACTGCGTCCTGGCGTTATCGACGTTGACCTGCGTGGTGGCGCCCTTGCCGACGAGATCGGTGAAGCGACGGAGGTCGCGCTGCGCGCCCTCGAGCTGCGCCTGGTCCCTGGCCAGGACACCCTCGGCCTGTTCGATCTGGGCGTCGATCTGGCGGCTGTCGAGCGTGAACAGCAAATCGCCTTCGTTGACCCTGGCGCCGTCCTCGAAATGCACCGCGACGATCGTGGTTTCCAGCCGTGATTTCAGCGCCACGCTGGAGATCGGCGTGACCGTTCCGTTGGCATCGACGTCGACCGGCACGGACTTGCGCTCCGCCTTGGCCAGTTCGACCGAGACCGTCCGCGGGCGTTGCGGCCCCTGGGCATTGGTTGAGCCACCCATCCACGAGGTACGGGTGACAAAACCGGCCGCCGCGAGGATCGCAATGGCGCCGACAACGAGTATCAAGCTACGCTTTTTCATGGTTTTTCATGTTCGCCGGTCCTCAAGGGACGGGACGGCTCGTACAGCCCCTTGACGGCGACTTTTGCGCCTTATTTCTAGACGGTTACCACAGCCTCGCTGCACATGGTATGCCACTGCCGTGAAATGTGTAGTTACAATTCCGGAAGCATTTGATGCGCATCGCAACCTGGAACGTTAACTCGATCCGGCAGCGGCTCGACCACCTCCTGACCTGGCTCAGGGACTGCTCGCCGGACGTCGTCTGCCTGCAGGAAATCAAATGCATGGACGAGGCGTTCCCGCGGCTGGAAATCGAGGCGCTCGGCTACAACGTGGTCACCCACGGCCAAAAGACCTTCAACGGCGTCGCGCTGCTGTCCAGACTGCCGTTCGACGAGACCAGATCGGGGCTGGCCGGCGATGACGAAGACGCGCACGCCCGGTTCCTGGAGGGTGTCGTCACCCTGAAAGGCGGCGTGATGCGCATCGCCTGCCTCTACCTGCCCAACGGCAACCCGCCGGATACGGACAAGTATCCTTATAAGCTCAAGTGGATGTCACGGCTTTTTGACTACGCGAACGAGCGCCTCAAGGCTGAAGAGCCGCTGGTGCTGGCAGGCGACTTCAACGTCATTCCCGCGGCCGCCGATGTCTACAACCCCGCCGCCTGGGCCAACGACGCGCTGTTCCGCCCGGAAACCCGGGAGGCGTTCCAGTCCCTGCTCGGCCTCGGTCTGACGGACGCGTTGCGTGCCGTCACGGACGCGCCTGGCCAATACACGTTCTGGGACTATCAGGCCGGCGCCTGGCAGAAGAACTGGGGCATCCGGATCGACCACCTGCTGCTGTCGCCGCAGGCCAGCGACCGCCTGACCCATGTCGGCGTGGACAGCTGCGTGCGCGCCTGGGAGAAGCCGTCGGACCACGTGCCGGTCTGGGCAGATTTCGATTTCGAGAAGGCGTGAAGTCTGCGGGTGGGCAAAGCGCAGCGTGCCCACCACCCTACCGACCGGATGCGGCCCGTCAGTCCTTCTTGCCCTGCACCCAGTGCTCGAGCATCTGCAGCGCCATGGTGCGGTCTTCGTCGTTCGCCTTGGCGATCGCCCGGTTGTAGCTTTCGCGAATCCAGGCCTCATCGGGCGCGGCGCCATCGCGCGCCAGCGTCAGCCACATCAGGCCGCGGGCGCGCTGCGGCGGCATCCGGTCGCCATTGAACAACATTTGGCCAAGCATCGCCTGCGCCTGATGCTGGCCCTTCTGGGCGGCAAGGCCGAGCCAGCGTGCGCCGTAGCGGAAATCATCCCGCGAAGCGTCCGGCGTCTTCAGGTAGAGCCGTGCCAGATCGTACTGCGCGTCGGCGTTGCCGAAATAGGACGCGGCGTAGGAGAACATCTCCCGTGCCCGGTCGGTGTCAGCCTTGATCTTGGAATTGGGAATGCCGTTGAGGTAGTAGCGGCCCAGCGCCACAAACGCGTTGGCGACGATCGAGGCCTGCGGCGCCGACGGGCTGTCCTCGGCATGCTGATTGGCGATGCGGCTGAAATACTCGAAGGCGCGCAGGTCGTCCTGGATGACGCCGTCGCCGTTGGCGTACATC
The DNA here is from genome assembly GCA_013822885.1 of Bradyrhizobium sp. GTDB lineage: Bacteria > Pseudomonadota > Alphaproteobacteria > Rhizobiales > Xanthobacteraceae > Bradyrhizobium. Next base: position 285 of record PNLC01000501.1, on the reverse strand, counting down.
CGCCCCAGTTTCCACTGCGCCACCGGATGGCCACCTTCGGCGGCGTATTGCAGCGAATTGAGCGAGGGCTCAGTCCCCGCGGTCGCGGCCGCCGCGGTCGCCGGCGGAACGGCCGTCTTCTTCAAGGCCTGGGAATTGAGAGCCTGCGAGGCAGGCTGGTTAATGCCCGGCAGCGGCGCGTCCGGCTTGGCCGGCGCACCGTCGAACGCGAACACTGGACCCGCCAACGGCATGGTCCCCAACACCAACGCAAGAATGATACGCCTAGATGTCCGCATAGCATTG
>PNLC01000500.1 GCA_013822885.1 Bradyrhizobium sp. | reverse complement strand
CCTCCAGATGCAGCTTGCCGCGCATGTAGAATTCGATGAGGCGGGGCATGTCGACGCGGAAATGGTTGGAGCCCATCGACGAGCCCTGGATCCGGCGCTCGCGCAGGAAATCGAAGCCGTGCAGTTCGATCTTCTGGCCGAACGGGATCATGCCGACGATGGTCGCGGTGCCGCCGGCCGCCAGCATGGCGAAGGACTGCTCCGCGGTGTCCTTGCGGCCCAGCACCTCGAACGAGTGCTGCACGCCGCCGCCGGTGAGTTCGCGCACCTGCTGCACCACGTCGCCCCGGGCGGGATCGACGATGTCGGTGGCGCCGAGCTTGGTGGCGAGTTGCAGTTTCACCGGATTGGTATCGATCGCGATGATGCGGCCGGCACCCGCGATCGCAGCACCATTGATCGCGGCCATTCCGACGCCGCCGCAGCCGATCACCGCGACGGTCTCGCCGGCCTTGACGCCCGCCGTGTTCACGACGGCGCCATAGCCGGTGATGACGCCGCAGCCGATCAGTGCCGCCAGTTCCAGCGGCATGTCCTTGCGGATTTTGACGATGGCGTTTTCGTGCACCAGCATCTGCTCGGCGAACGATGACAAATTGAGGAACTGGTTGAGTTTCTCCGAGCGCGCCCAGGACAGCCGGTTGGATTGGCCCGGCAGCATCTTCACGGTCGTATCGGTGCAGAGCACGGTACGGCCGGTGGTGCAGTTGTCGCAGGTGCCGCAGAACACCGACAGGCACGTCACGACGTGATCGCCGGGCTTTACATAGGTGACGTCGGAGCCGACTTTTTCGACCACCCCGGCCGATTCATGCCCAAGCACCGCGGGCAGCGGATGCGGGTAAAGCCCTTCCATGAAATGCAGGTCGGAATGGCAGAGGCCGGCGACGCGGGTACGGATCAGAACTTCGCGCGGGCCGGGGTTCGGCACGCTGACTTCCTCGATCACAAGCGGCTTGTTGACTTCGAATAGAACAGCGGCCTTCATCGGCGTTTCCCTCTTTGTTTTTCGTTGTGTCACGCAACCTTTTCACCTCTCCCGAAGGGAGAGGTGAAAAGCCTAGGCCACCTTCAGCAGTTCGCCAACCTCGGTCATCCCGACGCTACGTTCGCCAAGCAGATGGTCCGTGATCTTGCGTTGAGTGGCTGTTTCCGCCAGTTGGAACGGGTCGCCCGGCGAGACGCGATGGTCGATCACCATGCGCGACAGCAGGAGCCGCCGCGCGTCGCCGCGCATCTCGTGAATTCGGCCGCCCTCCCAGGCCAGCGCGACCGCACTGGCGACATGATACAGAAGACTGGTGGCGCGCCGCGCGTCGCCCTCATTGTCGGTCCGGCTGGCGACCTCGCGCGCAAAGCCGATGGCGCGGTCGGTCAATTCCCGCAGGCGGTTGCGCCAGGCCTGCGGCACGTTGGCACTGTCGTCGAGACGGGCATGCAGATCCGCGGCGAGCGCCGCATCGGCGCCGTGACGGCCGACCGCGCGTTTCAGTGCATCGATGGCGACGATGTTGCCGGTGCCTTCCCAGATCGAACCGAGATGGGCGTCGCGCAGTAGCCGGGCGGTGGCGAATTCCTCGATGTAGCCGATGCCGCCGCGCATCTCCAGCGCGTCGCCGCAGACCTTCCGGGCGTCGCGGGTGGCGCGGAATTTGAGGGTCGGCGTGAGAATACGCAACAGCGCCGCCGCGTCCTGGCTGCCGGCCTCGGCGCGATCCAGCGCATCTGCGGTGAGAAAACTCATCGACAGCGCCTGCTCGGTGGGGAGCGCGATCTTCATCAACTGCCGGCGGGCCAGCGGCAGGTCGATGATGCGCTGGCCGAACACCACGCGATTTCGCGCCACCGTCATTGCGTCATGATGCGCGCGGCGCATCAACGCGGTGGACTTGACGCCATTGGACAGCCGCGACGAGTTGACCATCTCGGCCATCTGCACGAAGCCGCGGTCGAGCTTGCCGACGGCATAGGCGATCGCGCCTTCGAACTTGATTTCGCCCGACGCCATCGAGCGGGTGCCGAGCTTGTCCTTCAGCCGAACGATCCGGTAGTGGTTCTGCGAACCGTCATCGAGATAGCGCGGCATCAGGAACAGCCCTACGCCGCGCGTGCCGGGACCCGCGCCTTCCGGGCGGGCCAGCAGCATCACCACCTTGGCATCGGCATTGGAGCAGAACCACTTCTCGCCATGGAGCCGCCAGTGATCGCCTTCCTGCACAGCGGTGGTCGTCAGCGTGCCGACGTCGGAGCCGCCTTCCTTCTCGGTCATGAACTGGCCGCCCTGCGTCAGCTTGCTCATGTCGGTCTGGGTGAGGCCGTCGAGATATTTAGCCTTCAGCGCCTCGCTGCCGAAATTGTTGAGCAGTTTTGCGCAGCCATCGGTGACGTTGATCGGGCAGCCCATGCCGAATTCGGTCTGGTTGAACAGGAACGTGAAGGCGTGCTTGGCGACGACAGGGTATTTGTCCGGCCACCCCATGATGCCCTTTCGGATCGACAGCGCGTGAATGCCGAACTCGCCGAACGCGGCGTTCTCCAGCTCGCGATAGGCCGGGTGATATTCGATGTACTGCGTATCGCGGCCGAACTTGTCGCGCTGGTGCAGCACCGGCGTGTGGCGGTCGGCAAGCCGTGCGCATTCGTCGAGATGTCCGCCAGCAAGGGCGCCGAGACGGTCGAGATGCGGCTCGATATGGCGAAACAGCGCCTCCGGCAGATGCAGGCGCAGCAGATCCGTCAGCGCCGGATCGGCCCGGTAGAAATTCATTCCCGTGGTGTCGGGTGCGAGCAATCCCGGCTGGCTGGCAGCGGCTGCGCGATCCTGCTTGAGTGGCTGCATGTGATTAGCCCTTGTTCGTTCCGCCCGATATTGATCTTCTACCGATAGCGCAGGCGGTCACGCCGTCAACAAGCATAATTGGAGGACCCACCCATGGCCGAGGGATACCGCATCATTGGTGCCGAGATGTCGCCCTACTCGGTCAAGGTCCGCTCCTATTTCCGCTACAAGGGAATCCCGTTCCAGTGGATCCCGCGCAATGCCGCGAGCCAGGCGGAATTCGAGAAATACGCCAAAATGCCGATCATCCCGCTGGTGGTGACGCCTGACGGAACTGGCATCCAGGATTCCACACCGCTCATCGACCAGGTCGAGAGGCTGCACCCCGAGCCGTCCGTGCATCCCGCCGAGCCCGTCACGCAATTCATCTCCACGTTGATCGAGGAATTCGGCGACGAATGGGGCAACAAATGGATGTTCCACTATCGCTGGTCACGCGACGTCGACCAGATCAGTTCGGCCGGCCGTATCGCGCGCATACGCGCACCCCAGGCGAGCGAAACGGAGCATGACGCTTTCGCACTTCAGGTTCGCGCGCGCATGGTGGACCGGGTGTGGTTCGTCGGCTCCAACGCCATAACCGCGCCGCAGATCGAGGCCGGTTTTCAGGAGATGCTTGACCTGCTGGACGCGCATCTCGCGACGCGTCCCTATCTGTTTGGGGCACGGCCGGCTTACGGCGATTTCGGTCTATGGGGCCAATTCTATGAAATGTGGACCGATCCTACCGTCGGCGCTTTGATCGGTGGCCGCGCGCCGCAT
>PNLC01000499.1 GCA_013822885.1 Bradyrhizobium sp. | reverse complement strand
ACATCTCGAACCCGGCGCGATCACGCCGAAGGAACTGATATCAGACATCAGGCAGGGCTTTTACGTCACCGACCTGATCGGCTCCGGCGTCAACGGTGTGACCGGCGATTACAGCCGCGGCGCGTCCGGCTTCTGGATCGAGAACGGCGAGATCACCTATCCGGTCAGCGAGGTCACGATTGCGGGCCATCTGCTGCCGATGTTCAAATCGCTGGTCGCGGCCAACAATCTGGAGTTCCGCTACGGGATCAACGCGCCGACGCTGCGTATCGAGGGCCTGACGCTTGGCGGACGCTGATACGGCCGACAGGATCGTGGCGCGCGATGCCGCGCTTCTGACGGATACGGTGCGCCAAGCCGGTGCGCTGGCGTTGTCGCTGTTTCGTACCGAATTGAAGAACTGGACCAAGGGTGCCTCCTCGCCGGTCTCCGAGGCCGACATCGCCATCAACGACCTCGTGGAAAAGAGATTGCGCTCGGCGACGCCGGATTATGGCTGGCTGTCGGAGGAAAGCGTCGACGATGATTCTCGTCTCGGCAAGAAGCTGGTCTGGATCGTCGATCCGATCGACGGTACCCGCGCCTATCTCGCCGGCCGCGAAGACTGGTGCGTCAGTGTGGCGCTGGTCGCCGGCTCGACGCCGGTGCTGGCGGCGGTATTCGCTCCCGCCACCGATGAGTTCTTTTTCGCGATGCGCGGGCAGGGCACCACGCTCAATGCGCGGCCGGTTCGTGCGACACCAGGGACCGGACTCGATTTTTCCCGCATGGCCGGCCCAAAGCCGCTGGTGCAGCGGCTGAGCCCGTCAATGGATGAAATCACGCTGCATCCGCGAATCGGATCGCTGGCGCTTCGGCTGTGTCTGGTGGCGGATGGCCGTCTCGATGCCGCTTTTGCAGGCGGCCAGAGCCGCGACTGGGATCTTGCCGCAGCCGATTTGATCGTTCAGGAAGCCAATGGTAGAATGACCGCACTCTCGGGGGATGCGATTGAGTATAATCGCCGGGAGGTGGCGCACGGGGTGTTGGTAGCAGCGGGACGCGATCGTCATGCGCGCATTGTCGAGCATTTTCGAGATCGCCCGTTGCCCTGAACGGTCCGATTCGCGCGACCAATCGTCCCGCTCATCTTGCGACACACGGCACCAATCTTGCTTGCCATCATGACTTGCCGGGCACCTCGTTAGGAAAAATCCCATCATGCCAGATAGTGCCCAGCCGCAATTGCTCCACCTCGTCATCGGCGGCGAACTGACCGATCTCGAACACATCACGTTCAAGGACCTCGACCAGGTCGACATCGTCGGCGTGTTCCCCAACTACGCTTCCGCGCTCGCCGCCTGGAAGGCGAAGGCCCAGCAGACCGTGGACAACGCCCACATGCGTTACTTCGTGGTTCACCTCCACCGGCTGCTCGATCCAGGTCAAGAGACGAAGCCCTCCAGTTGAAACGATTCATTCGCGATTTGCTGCGCAGCAGCTGGGTTCAGCGTGCGCTCGGCGTGCTTGCGGCCGAGTATCTGCGGCTGGTCTGGCTGACCAACCGCTTCGTCTACGAGCCGGCCGACATCTACGACATCGTCGAACCGGAGATGCCGGCGATCTTCGCGTTTTGGCACGGCCAGCATTTCATGACGCCGTTCATCAAGAAGAACAAGGAGACCCACCGCGCCAAGGTCCTGATCTCGCGGCATCGCGATGGCGAGTTCAACGCCATCGCCGCCGAGCGGCTCGGCATCGGCACGATCAGGGGCTCCGGCGATCATGGCGGCGCGTTTCACCGCAAGGGTGGCGTCGGTGCCTTCAGGGAAATGCTGCACGCGCTGGAAGACAAGTGGAACGTCGCGACCACCGCGGACGTTCCGAAGCGCGCGCGGGTCGTGGGGCTCGGCGTCATCATGCTGGCGCGGGAATCGGGGCGGCCGATCATGCCGTTCGCGATGGTGACCAGCCGCTTTATCAGGTTGAAAAACTGGGACTCAAGTACCATCAATTTGCCGTTCGGACGCGGTGCCGTGGTAGGTATTGAGTCGGTACACGTGCCGCCGGACGCCGACGCCGAGACTATGGAAAAGCTGCGCCTTCAGGTAGAAGCTTTGCTGAACGAAGCGACTCGTCGCGCCTACGCGGCGGTCGGGCGTCCGGAGGACGCTCTTGGCTGATGCACTGCCGATGACGTTGCGCGTCTACCGTAGCCTGTCGTCTGCGATGGTTCCGCTGTCGATCGCCGTCATCAATCGCAGGTTGAAGCTTGGCAAGGAAGATCCCGCGCGCGTCGGCGAGCGCCGCGGGCTGAGCGCCGATATCAGGCCGAACGGGCCGCTGGTGTGGATTCATGGTGCCAGCGTCGGCGAGGTACTGGCGGCGGCGGCGCTGATCGAGCGGCTGCGGGCGCTGAACCTGCGCATTCTGGTGACCTCGGGCACAGTGACGTCGGCGGCGATCGTTGCCAGGCGGTTCCCGCCTGACGTCATCCATCAGTACGTGCCCTACGACTCGCCGCGCTACGTCAAGCGTTTCCTCGATCACTGGCAGCCCTCGCTGGCTCTGTTCATCGAGTCCGACCTGTGGCCGAACCTGATCCTGTCGAGCGCCGCGCGGCGACTGCCGATGGTGCTGATCAACGGCCGGATGTCGAAGCGTTCGTTCCCGCGCTGGCGCCGGGTGTCGGGCACGATCTCGGCGCTGCTCGGCCGCTTCGACGTCTGCCTGGCGCAATCGCGGGTCGATGCCGAGCGCTTTGCGGCGCTGGGCAGCCGCAACGTCGTCGTGACCGGGAACCTGAAGCTCGACGTTCCCGCGCCGCCGGCCGACAGCGATAAGCTTGACTCGCTGATGGCGATGACGCGCGGCCGACCGGTCGTGGTCGCGGCCTCCACGCATCCCGGCGAAGAAGAGATCCTGACGGAAACCCACCGGACGCTGGCCCGATATTTTCCGAAGCTGTTGACCGTGATCGTGCCGCGGCATCCCGATCGCGGCGAGGCCATCGCGCACATGATCGCAGCAAGCGGCCTCAATGCGACGCTCCGCTCGCACGAGGATCTGCCGACCGCCACGACCGATATCTATGTCGCCGACACCATGGGCGAATTGGGATTGTTCTACCGGCTGGCGCCGATCGTGTTCATGGGCGGATCGCTGGTCGAGCATGGCGGACAGAATCCGATCGAGGCGATCAAGCTCGGCGCGTCGATCGTGCACGGTCCGCACGTGTTCAATTTTGCCGACGTCTACGAGGCCCTCGATTCCGCGCGCGGCGCGCGGCGGGCCGACACGCAGGAAATGCTGGTCAAGCAGATCGGGCAATTGCTGAACGATCCCAAGGCGCGCGACGCCATGCTCGTCGCGTCCGAGCGCGTGGTCGGGCAGCTCGGCGGCGCGCTCGAGCGAACGCTCGCGGCACTCGAGCCTTATCTCCTTCAAGTGCGGCTCGAGACGAGAAGCGCCAATGCGTGAGCCGGGCTTCTGGCATGGGCCGGCTTCGCTGAACTCGCATCTCCTGAGACCCATCGGCGCGCTCTACGGCGCCATCGCTGCAAGGCGCCTGCAGCGCAGGGGGTTGCAGGCCGGCATTCCCGTGCTCTGCGTCGGCAACTATCAC
>PNLC01000498.1 GCA_013822885.1 Bradyrhizobium sp. | reverse complement strand
CCGGCGCGCGCACCAAGGCGATGAACCCGATGGGCCGGGTCGGCACCATGGAGGAGTTGCAGAACCTCGCGGTGTTTTTGATTTCCGGCGGCTGCGACTGGATCAACGGCGAAACCATCGCCATGGACGGCGCGCAGGCGCTCGCCATGGGCGGCAATTTCTACCAGCTGCGCGACTGGAGCGACGACGACTGGAACCAGGCCCGCGACTCGATCAAGGCGCAGAACGAAAAGGACCGCGCCGCGCGGGGATGATCTCGATGCGTATTGTCTTTGTTGCCGGATGACGCCAAACTCCGCGTAACGAAAACAAGACTCCACGGGAGAGACATGCCCACTTCGCAACAACCGGCGAACCTAGCCGACATGGTGCGCGACCGCGCCAGGACGCGCGGCAACGCGCTGGCCTATGAATTTGAGGGCCGCCAGACCAGCTTCGCCGAGTTCGACATCAAGACCAACCGTGTTGCGAACGCGCTTGTAGCGCTGGGCGTCAAGCCGGGCGAGCGCATCGCCTATCTCGGCAAGAACAGCGACATCTATTTCGAACTCCTGATGGGCGCGATGAAGGCCAATGTGGTGATGGCGCCGGTGAACTGGCGCCTCGCCGGGCCGGAGGTCGCCTTCATCGTCAGCGATTGCAGGGCGCCGGTGCTGTTCGTAGGTCCTGAGTTCATCACCCAGGTCCGCAACATCAAGCCGCAATTGTCTGATGTCCGCACCGTCATCACGACGGAAGGCGGCGCCCCGGAATGGCAGGACTTTGCGGCGTGGCGGGATGCTGCGAGCCCCGATGATCCCAAAGTGCCGATCAACCCGAAGGACATCGCGATCCAGCTCTATACGTCAGGCACGACCGGCAAGCCGAAGGGCGCGATGCTGTCGCACGCCAACTTCCTCAATCTGGTGCAGACCGGCAACGAGGCCGAGAAGCCCGAATGGAACAAGTGGTCGACCGACGACGTCTCGTTGGTGGCGATGCCGATCTTCCATATCGGCGGCTCCGGCTGGGGCGTGATGGGCCTCTATCACGGCGCCAGGGGCGTGATCGCGCGCGAGTTCGACCCGACCAAGGTTCTGGATTTCTTCGAGCAGTCCGGCATCACAAAACTGTTCATGGTGCCCGCCGCGATGCAGTTCGTGGTGCGGCAGCCGCGCGCGCGCGAGGTCGATTTCTCGCGCCTGAAATACATGCTCTACGGCGCCTCGCCGATTCCCGCCGCGCTGCTGAAGGAATGCATCGAGGTGTTCAAATGCGGCTTCGTGCAGATGTACGGCATGACCGAGACGACCGGCACCATCGTGGCATTGCCGCCCGAGGACCACGTCGAGGGGCTGGAGCGCATGCGCTCCGCCGGCAAGGCGCTGCCCGGCATCGAGCTTGCGATCCTCGACCCTGACGGCAACCCTTTGCCGCCGCGCCAGGTCGGCGAAATCGCCACCCGTTCCGGCTCCAACATGGCCGGCTACTGGAACCTGCCGGAGGCGACCGCCAAGACGCTCGGCGCCGATGGCTGGCTGCGCACCGGCGATGCCGGCTACATGGACGAGGACGGCTACCTCTATATCCACGACCGCATCAAAGACATGATCATCTCCGGCGGCGAGAACATCTACCCCGCCGAAGTCGAGAGCGCGCTGTGCGATCACCCCGACGTGGCTGAGGCCGCCGTGATTGGCATCCCCGACGACAAATGGGGCGAAGCGGTCAAGGCGATCGTCGTGATGAAGGCGGGCAAGCAGGCCACCGCCACCGACATCATCAATTTTACGCGTGAGCGCATCGCCGGATTCAAGACGCCGAAATCGGTCGACTTCCTGGAGGCGCTGCCGCGCAACCCGTCGGGGAAGATCTTGCGGCGGAATCTGCGGGACCCGTACTGGGCAGGGAAAGATCGCCAGGTGAATTGATCAACCTCCGCTGTCGTCACCCGCGAAGGCGGGTGACCCAGTATTCCAGAGGCCGCGGAGATTTAACGGACAAGCCGCGGCGTACTGGATACCCCGCCTTCGCGGGGTATGACGGCATGGTGCGCGGCGCGGCGCGCAACACTCTCAATGCTTCCCTGCACCCATATACCCAAACAAAAATCCCGCCACCTTGCGCTTCTGGATTTCCTCGCTGCCTTCGGTGATGCGATAGCGGCGGTGGTGGCGATAGATGTGTTCGAACGGCTTGTGGCGCGAGTAGCCCATGCCGCCATGGACCTGCATGGCGCGGTCGGCGGCTTCGCAGCACAGGCGGTTGGCCCAGAAGTTGCACATCGACACCCGGTCGGAGAGCGTGTGCTCGACCTGCGCCTGGGTAAGCTGATCCATCTCCCACGCGGTCTTGCGGATCAACAGCCTGAGCATCTCGGCCTGCGTCGCCAGTTCCACCAGCGGCCACTGGATCGCCTGGTTCTCGGCCAGCGCCTTGCCGAACGGCTTTCGCTCGCGCGCGTATTTGACGCTTTCGTTGATGCAATAGACCGCAGCACCCAGCGAACTCGCCGCCTGGCGGATGCGGTTCTCGTGCACGAAGCACTGCGCCAGCGACAGGCCGCGGCCGACTTCGCCGAACAGCGCGTCCTCCGGCACGAACACGTCAGTGAAGCTGACGCGCGGGTGATCGGTCGGCATGTTGAAGGTCCACATATATTCCTCGACCTTCACGCCGAGGCTCTTGGCCGGCACCAGGAAGCAGGTGATGCCGCGCGCGTCGCCGTCATTGCCCGAGGTGCGGGCAAACAGCGCGCAATGGGTGGCGACGTGCATGCCGGTCGTCCACATCTTCTCGCCGTTGATGATCCAGCCCTTGACGTTGTCGCGCGCCGCCTGCACCGCGCGCGTCTCCATGTGCGTCGCGTCCGAGCCGTGGTTCGGCTCAGTCAAACCAAACGTGATGCGGTACTTCCCCCTGATCGAACCGTCGATCATCTCCTTCTGCTCCTCGGTGCCGTAGCGGTCGAGCATGGTGACGATCGGCAGATTGCCGACGATCGAATGCTCGTTCTGCAGGTCGTTGTGCAGGCCGAGACCCTTGGAAGCAAAGTGCTCGCGGATCACGGCCATCCAGAGGTTGGAACCGTCCTTGCCGCCGTAGCGCTTCGGGATCGCGAAGCGGAGATGTCCGGCGTCGTCCGCGAGGTTCTTAGCCCTGCGCAGCAGCGCTTCCCATTCATGCCGCGGCAGGCCGCCGTTCTCGAAATCGGTGCGCGCCCATTCGCGGCGATGATCGAAGAAGCGGATGTTGTCGTCGGCTTCTTCCAGCGGCTTGATCTCGCGTGCAATGAAGCCGTCGAGTTCTTCGAGATAGGCGGTGAGGTCGGCAGGCAGGTTGAAATCCAAGGCGGTCTCTCCCGGAATCGTCGTCTGTCTTGATTTGCGTTTAGGCGCTACGCGGCGCTCATGCTCGCATCGATTAAGGTTGGAAGACCGGACCCAAGTCAAGCTCAAGTCAAGCAAGGGAATAGCGCTTGGCACGCGCGGGCGCCTTGCGTAATTGGATGGTACCAGACGACGGGCGCGCGGTAGTATCGGCCGTATTCTTCGCCGCAGAAAATCGAACGGGAGCAAACATGGATCTGAAATTCTCCAAGGTGACGCGCAAGGGCCCGATCACGATCATCAT
>PNLC01000497.1 GCA_013822885.1 Bradyrhizobium sp. | reverse complement strand
CGATTTCTCGGGGAAGGCGGCCTTTAGATTTTCGCGGCCGATGCGGTCCTCGCGCAGCCGTCGTCCGATGAAGCGGGTGACGCGGCCAAAGAAATTGGCGGTCTTGATCGGATCGAAATAGCGCGTCGTGCGCAACAGCGCGATCGTCAGCCCGCCGACGGCTGCTTCCGTCATCGGCTTGGCGGCGTCGCGGACGCGCGCCTTGGTGCGTAGGAGCAGGCGGTTCATGTGTAAGTGCGGTTAGATTCTAAACCGGTTCGCGCGTCAGGATCAGCGAGGCGTTTTGGCCGCCAAAACCGAACGAGTTCGACATCACGGCCGTGACCTTGGCGTCGCGCGCGGTGTTGCCGACCACGTCGAACAGGATGGCGGGATCCGGAATTTCGTAATTGATCGTGGGCGGTATCCGCTGATGCTCCAGCGTCAGGAGCGAGAACACCGCCTCGACCGCGCCGGCCGCGGATATCGTATGCCCGACCATCGACTTGTTCGACGACACCGGGATCTTCGGCAGATGATCGCCGAACACGACCGCGGTGGTGTTGTATTCCATCTTGTCGTTTTCCGGCGTCGCAGTGCCGTGCGCGTTGATGTGGTCGATCTGTTCGGGTTCGAGTCCGGCATCGGCCAGCGTCTTGCGCATGCAGCCGATGATCGGCTTGCCGTCCGGGCTGGAGCGGGTGCGGTGGAACGAGTCGGTGAGTTCGCCGCAGCCGGCGACGACCCCGAGAATCGATGCACCGCGCGCCATCGCGGATTCATAACTTTCCAGCACCATCGCGCCGGCGCCTTCTGCCATCACGAAACCATCGCGGTTCTTCGAGAACGGCTTTGAGGCGGCCTGCGGCGGATTGTTTTGCGTCGACAGGGCCGACAGCAGCGAGAACCGCACCAGCGCTTCCGGGTTGACGGAGCCGTCGGTCCCCACGCACAGCGCAGCGTCGGCTTCGCCGCGGCGGATCGCCTCGACGCCAAGCTGGATCGCGGTGGCACCGGAGGCGCAGGCGGTCGACAGCGAGATCGGCGAACCCTTGGTGCCGAACGTCTCGGCCAGATGGCTTGCCACCGAACCGAACATGAAGCGGTGGTGGTACTGCGCGAACCGGCCGCCGCCGCTGACGCGCAGCATGTCTTCGTATTTGAAGTCGGTCATTCCGACCGCGCGCCCGAGTTCAAGCCGTTGCGGCCACTCGACCTCGACCGGCGCCACCGCGAGGAACAGCGGCCCGGGAAAATCGGCCTTGCCGCCGATGCCGGCCTGTTCGAGCGCTTCCCCGGTCGCCATTTCGGCCAGCCGCTCGGTCAAGCCGGTCGAGGAGACGGGGTCGACGGTGACGAAATCGACCGTGCCGGCCATGGTGGTCTTCAGGCCATCGATCGGGAAACGCGTCACGGTGCGAATGCCGGACTCGCCCGCGGTCAGCCGGGTCCAGTTGTCCGTCTTGCCGGCGCCGAGCGACGTCACGACACCCATGCCGGTGACGACGACGATTGGCCTGCCGAACTTGTCGCGTGGTGCTGACATGGTTCCCCCGTCGATGCTGCGCGGCAAAGCTGCGCCCTGATCCGTTGTCTGGTCGTGCCCCGCGCGAATGGCGCGACGCGCATTCCAGACGCTCTACTTGATGGCCTCGACCAGGGCCATGCCTTCGCCCTGCCAGTGACCGGCCCCCACCACCACAATCTGGTCCGGCGCATCGGGCTTTTCAACCTCGAGGCCGGTGGGATCGTTCGGTGGAAACAGCGCGCCGCGCGAGATCGAGAGCGCGGCCAGCGCCAGGCCCAGCGGAAACTGGGTCTCCAGCGTGTGGCCGAACATCGTTCCGGTGGCGCGCACCGCAAACCCCGGATGCTCGCGCAAAAAGGCCTTCTCTTCCGACGTCACCGGCTCGGCGCCGGTGGCGCCCGTGATCAGGCTGCCGCTATCGGCGGTTATGCCGAGCTTCGGCCACATCGCTTCCAGCGACCTGGTCACGGCACCGGGCTGCTTGCGCTGCGCGAGGTCGGCGACCACCCTGGTCAGTCTGGCGTAGGGCTTGGCGCCACGCGCTTCCGCATGCTCGCGGGATTCCAGCACCAGGAAACAGCCGGCGGAGCCGAGCGCGAAACCGCTGCTGCCTTCGCGCTGCCAGACCGGCGCATAGCTCTCTTTCAGATTGAAGTCGCCGAACTCATAGAGCACCAGCAGGTCGGAGCGTTCGCCATTATGGGCCGCACCGACCAGCGCGATTTCGCTCTGTCCGGACTCGATCCGCGCCAGCGCGATTCGCGCCGCGTCGATGGAGGCTGCTTCCTCGCCCATGAAGGTGCGCGACGTCCCGCACACGCCATGGACGATGGCGATGTTGCCGGCGAGCAAATTGGAGAGCTGGGCAAGAAACAGCGTCGGCCGCAGATCGTTCATCAGCCGCTCGTTGAGAAAGCCCGGGCTGGAATTGCCCTTGGCGTCGGCGCTCATGATCGACTCGTCGACCGCGAGATCGCGCTCGCCGCCGCCGGCCGCGACGATCATGTCCATCCGGCCGAGGATTTCCTTGTTGCCCTTCAGGCCCGCCGAATCCAACGCCAGGCCCGCGGCATAGGTTCCGATGCGCTGCCACGCCTCCATCTGGCGCTGATCGCCCTTTTTCGGGATCTGGGCATCGAAGGAGACCGGGGCGAGCGGATGGACGATGTAGGGCGCGAATCGCTTGTCGTCGATGTTGATGGTTTTGGCGTTCAGCGCATCCCAATGCGCGTCCAGCCCCTCGCCGAGCGAGGAGACGATGCCGATGCCGGTGATCCAGACTTCCTTCGCGCCAGCGGACTTGGACTCAGTCATGCGTTATCGCCTGCAGTGGGAAGCCGATCTTGTTGGCCATCGCATCCATATGCACGCGCAGGGCCGGGTCGGGGAAGGGGGCAAGACCGAAGGTGAGCTCCGCGCTGCATTTCAATTCCTTGCCGATACGCACCTTTGCCTTGGTGACGGCAAAACCGGAGCCTTCGTGCTCGAGCTTCGCATCGATCGTCAGCAGTTCGCCGGGGCTGACGAAGCCGCGCATCTTGGCTTCCTTCACGATCGCCAGGAACGGCATGCGCTCGAACTTCAGGACGCCGAGCACAAGCCAGCCCGAACTCTGCGCCATCGCTTCGGTCAGCAGCACGCCGGGCATGATCGGAAAGCCGGGAAAGTGCCCTTCGAAGATGGTGTGCTTCGCAGGGACCTGTGCCTCGACCGTAATTCGCTTCTCGTCGATGTTGAGGTCGACGATGCGGTCGATGAGCTTGAAATAATCGAGGTCCATGGTGGTGCGCGGTTACGCGCCCGTTCCTGCGTTCTTGGCCGCGACCAGTTCGTCGATACGATCGGCAAGATTCTGCAGCACAAAATACTGTTCGGTCGTGGCCTTGCCGTCGTTGACTTCCTGTGTCCACTTTTCGAGCGGCATCTTGATCCCGAACGCCTTGTCGATGGCAAAGGCGATGTCGAGGAAGTCCAGGCTGTCGATCCCCAGATCGTCGATGGCATGGCTCTCCGGCTTGATCGTGTCGCGCGGAATGTCGCAGGTCTCAGCGATGATGTTGGCGATCTGATCGTATGTGGAGGACATCATTAAGCCTTTGATATATTGGA
>PNLC01000496.1 GCA_013822885.1 Bradyrhizobium sp. | reverse complement strand
TTGCTGACGGCCTATCACGAGGGCGGCCACGCCATCGTCGGCCTCAACGTCGTCGCGACCGATCCGATCCACAAGGCCACGATCATCCCGCGCGGACGCGCACTCGGCATGGTGATGCAGCTGCCCGAGCGCGACAAGCTGTCGATGTCGCTCGAGCAGATGACGTCACGGCTGGCGATCATGATGGGCGGCCGCGTTGCGGAAGAACTGATCTTCGGCAAGGAGAAGGTGACTTCCGGCGCCTCTTCCGACATCGAGCAGGCAACGCGACTGGCGCGCATGATGGTAACGCGCTGGGGTCTGTCCGAAGCCCTCGGCACGGTGTCCTACGGCGAAAACCAGGACGAGGTGTTCCTGGGCATGTCGGTATCCCGCACCCAGAACGCGTCGGAAGCGACGGTTCAGAAGATCGACACCGAGATCCGGCGCTTTGTCGAAGAGGGCTACAACGAAGCCACGCGAATCCTCACCGAGAAGCGCCAAGACCTCGAAACGCTGGCAAAGGGTCTGCTTGAGTTCGAGACGCTGAGCGGCGACGAGATTCAAGACCTGCTCAACGGCAAGAAGCCCAACCGCGAGTCGGTGCTGGAGCCGAGCACGCCCCGCGCCTCCGCTGTGCCGCCCGCCGGCAAGCCGCGCCCGCGCCCCGATCCGGGCATGGAGCCGCAGCCGCAGGCGTAAGCGGACGACATACCGAAGAAAAAGCGCGGCGGAAACGCCGCGTTTTTTTATGCCGCCTAGCTTCGCGCGCTACGCCTTTTCCATCGTTCCAAAATGGCGGTCCAGGATTTGCTCCGGCGTGTCGGTCACGTCGATGGTTTGCCCGTCGCCGACATAGGTGAGAACGGTGCGCTCGCCGTCGCGCGACATGCTGCCAACGAGCGCAATGTTGATGTGGATCGGCCGTCCCGTCTCGAAGGCCGTGCATTGAATCCAGAAGCGCATCGCGTTCTCCTTCGATTTTCTGCGGCCAGACTATAGCCTTTTCGAGCGAAGTGGAGGCCGGTTCGCTTCAAGGAAACGCGTCCAAAAAAGAATCTGGAGCTTCGGTTCAGATTCAATCAGAACCGAAGCTCCAGAGACGGGACGTTTCCCGCGCTAGGCGGACCCGCGTAATTCGCGGGCGGCTGCGACCATGTTGACAAGCGCCGGCCGTACCTCGTCCCACTTGCGGGTCTTCAGGCCGCAATCCGGATTGATCCAGATCTGGGTGTCGCTAAGTCGCTTTCGCGCCAGCGCGAGCAGGCTGGTCATCTCGCCGATATCGGGCACCCGCGGCGAATGGATGTCGTAGACGCCGGGGCCGATTTCGTTCGGGTAGCGATAATCCCTGAACGCATCGAGCAGTTCCATCTTCGAGCGCGACGTTTCGATCGAGATCACATCGGCGTCCATGGCGCCGATGGCGTCGATGATGTCGTTGAATTCCGAGTAGCACATGTGGGTGTGGATCTGGGTCTCGTCGCGGACGCCGGACGAACAGAGGCGGAAGGCTTCGACGGCCCAGTCGAGATAGGCCTTCCATTCGGATTTCCGCAGCGGCAGACCTTCGCGCAGCGCCGCCTCGTCGATCTGGATCATGCCGGCGCCGGCCACCTCGAGATCGGCGACCTCGTCGCGGATCGCCAGCGCAATCTGCCGGCAGGCCTCGCTGCGCGGAATGTCGTCGCGGACGAACGACCAGTTCAGGATGGTGACGGGGCCGGTGAGCATTGCCTTCATCGGCTTCTTCGTCAGCGATTGCGCGTATTGCCACCACTCGACCGTCATCGCCTTCGGACGCGAGACATCGCCGAACAGCATCGGCGGGCGTACGTAGCGCGACCCGTAGGATTGCACCCAGCCGTTGGCGGTGAAGGCAAAGCCGGCAAGCTGCTCGCCGAAATACTGCACCATGTCGTTGCGTTCGAACTCGCCATGCACCAGCACGTCGAGGCCGATGTCTTCCTGCCAGCGCACCGCGCTGGCCGTCTGCTCCTGCAGGAACGATTTGTAGGCTTCGTCCGTCAGCGCGCCTTTCGCGTGTGCGGCGCGCGCTTTCCGGACGTCGGCGGTTTGCGGAAACGACCCGATCGTCGTGGTCGGGAAGGCGGGCAGGTTGAAACGCGCGTGCTGCACGCCGACGCGATCCGCGAATGCGCTGGCGCGCCGGCGCATCGCACCGTCGACGCCGGCGATACGGGCTGCGACCTTCGCATCGTGAACCCGGGGCGAAGCTTTGCGGGAGGCGGCGGCCTGATCCGACACCGTCAGACTGGCCTGGGCGGTTCGACGGCCACCGGCGAGTGCCGTCGCGAGGGCCGTCAGCTCTTCGATTTTCTGTACTGAAAACGCCAGCCAGCTCTTGATCTCGGAATCGAGGCCGGTCTCCAGCGCCAGGTCGATCGGGACATGCAGCAGCGAGCAGGAGGGCGCGACTTGCACGCGATCCTTGCCGAGCTTGGCGACGACAGGTTCGAGCCGATCGAGCACGCCGCTCAGGTCCGCGCGCCAGATGTTTCGGCCGTCGATGACGCCGAGCGACAGCACGCGGTCTTTTGCAAGGCCGTCGAGGTGGTCGAACTGGTCCGGTGCGCGCACGAAATCGAGATGCAGCCCGGCGACGGGAAGGGATAGCGCCGTGTCGCGATTTCCTCCAAGCCCACCGAAATAGCTCGTCAGCATGATCTTGATCTGCGGCACCGCCCTCGCGATTTCCGCATAGGCATGATTCAGCGCCTGCTTCGCGACGATATCGAGATCTAGCACCAAACACGGCTCGTCGATCTGAACCCATTCCGCGCCCCGATAGACCAGTTCACGAAGGACCTCGATGTAGACCGGCAACAGGCGGTCGAGCAGCGACAACGGATTGAATCCGGCGTCCTTGCTCTTGGCGAGCTTCAGGAACGTGACCGGTCCGACCAGCACGGGCCGGGTCTGGTAGCCTAGCGCCAGTGCCTCCTCGTATTCCTCGATCGGCTTGCGCGATGCGAGGACGAACTTCTGGTCCTTTGTAAGCTCGGGCACCATGTAGTGGTAGTTGGTGTCGAACCATTTCGTCATTTCCTGCGCGGGCACGCCGTGTGCGGCATCGTTCCCATGATGGGCGTGACCGCAGTCTGCCTCATGTGTTTCGCCTTGCGCGCCGCGGGCCATCGCGAAATAGGTCGCGAGCGGCACCGGGCCGCCGTCCCAGCGATAGATCTCCGGAATAGCGCCGACCATCACGGACGTATCGAGCACCTGATCGTAGAACGAAAAGTCGTTCGACGGGATCACGGTGACGCCGAGCTTTTTCTGGCGGGCCCAGTTGGCCGCGCGAAGACCTGCACCGGCTTCGATCAGCGCGCTTTCACTGGTCGCACCGGACCAGAAACTTTCCAGCGCGAATTTCAG
The DNA here is from genome assembly GCA_013822885.1 of Bradyrhizobium sp. GTDB lineage: Bacteria > Pseudomonadota > Alphaproteobacteria > Rhizobiales > Xanthobacteraceae > Bradyrhizobium. Next base: position 251 of record PNLC01000496.1, on the reverse strand, counting down.
CTCGCGACGCGGGCCGATGCGCGGCGTGCCGAGCGAGGCTACCGGAAGTGCTGATGTGGAGATGGTGGAAGTAGACATGGCTTAACCCCAAAAGTTGGGGGCAAAGGCCGAAGTGACACGTCTGGATTCCGGACGGCGGGAAGCGCGCGCGGAATCGCAACCGCACCACCGGGACACCCCGCCCGAGGACGTGTATGTTGTCGAGGCAGGTCTCCTGGCTCGCGGGTCAATGCTGCTGTCCGGCCTTCCCG
>PNLC01000495.1 GCA_013822885.1 Bradyrhizobium sp. | reverse complement strand
CACGTCGTCACCAAGGACGATCTGATCGAGACGGTGTGGGACGGCCGCATCGTCTCCGAATCGACGTTGACGAGCCGGATCAACGCCGCGCGCAAGGCGGTCGGCGACAGCGGCAAGGATCAAATCATGATCCGCACCATTGCGCGGAAGGGTTTTCGTTTTGTCGGCAATGTGCAGCCGAAAGCCGCGAACGGCAGCGAAGCGCACCGCGATGTGCCTCAACCGCCCGCGCCCGCGGCCGAGCCGCAGCACCGGCACTTGCCGGCGCTCGACCGCACCGCGATTGCCGTGCTTCCGTTTGCAAATCTCTCGGGCGAGCCGGAGCAGGAATATTTTTCCGAAGGCATCAGCGAGGACATCATCACCGCGCTGTCGAAGCTGCGATGGTTCTATGTGATCGCGCGGAACTCCTCTTTCATCTACCGGGGGAAATCCGTCCACCACAAGCAGATCGGCGAGGAACTCGGCGTCGGCTATGTCGTCGAGGGCAGCGTGCGCAAGGACGGCAACCATGTGCGCATCGCCGCCCAGCTCGTCGACGTCACGACCGGCAGCCATCTCTGGGCCGAGCGCTACGACCGCGATCTCGCCGACGTATTCGCCGTGCAGGACGAAATCACCCAAGCCGTCGTCGCCGCGATCGAGCCGCAGCTCTACGCCGCGGAGGATTTCCGCGCCCGGCGCAAGACGCCCGACAACATGGATGCGTGGGATCTCGTGATGCGCGCGCTGTCGCATTACTGGCGCGTGACGCGGCAGGACAATCTGGTGGCGCAGGCGCTCTTGGAAAAGGCGATCAGCGTCGATCCGCAATATGGCCAGGCGCTCGGCCTGCTGGCGGCCTGCCACACGTTCAGCGCCCATATGGGCTGGCAGGAATTGTCAAAAGTCATTCCGGTCGCCGAGCGCGCCGCGCTGGCGGCGATCCGGGCCGACAGCGAGGACCCGTGGGCGCACTATGCGCTCGCCAGCGTCTATCTGTTCCAGGGCCGCTTCGATGATTGCATCGCCGAGTTCGAACTCGCGCTGCAGCTCAATCCGAATTTCTCGCCTGCACGCGGCATCTACGGCGTCGCGCTGTCCTATCGCGGCCGCTGGGAAGACGGCGATCGCGCCGCGCGCGAGGCGCTGAAATTCTCACCCCGCGATCCCTTTGCCGCGATCTATTGCGGCGTCTCCGCCTATTGCCAGTATGTCGGCCGCAACTATGCCGAGGCGATCCGCCTGTCGCGCGAAGCGCTGCGGCAGCGCGGCGACTTCGTCGGCGCCCACCGCGTGCTGGTGGCCTCATTGGGAATGGAAGGCAGCCTTGATGCTGCCAAAGCCGCGCTCGAAGGCCTCCGCCGCGCCCAGCCCAACATCTCGCTCGCCTGGCTGGCCAGCGGACTGCCGTTCGAGCACGAGGCAGACAAGGTGCATTATCTGGAAGGGTTTAGACGGGCGGGGTTGGGGTAGGGAAAGCTGTGCCGGTACCCGAAACGTTCGGCAGCTTCTGCCCTTGAAATGATATCATAATTATGATATCATTTTGGCCGCGTTGGAGGGTGCCATGCAAGTTTCGAAGTGGGGCGACAGCTTGGCCGTGCGGCTTCCCAAAGCCCTGGTTGAGAAGATGGGTCTGCGAGCCGGCGATGAACTCGACATCGTCGACGTGGTCGAGCGGACGCTGATCGTGCAGAAGGAGGACCGCCGCAAGGCTGCCCTCGAGCGCCTGGCTTCCCTCAACTGGACGCTTCCTCCCGATTACAAGTTCGATCGGGATGAGGCGAACGAGCGGTGAAGGCGTTCTTCGACACCAACATCCTCGTCTACACCGCGACCTCGGACGCCAGAAAGCAGCGGGCGGTGGATTGCCTGGGGCGCGGAGGCGTCGTCAGCGCTCAGGTGCTGAACGAATTCGTCCACGTTGCCCGCCGCAAGCTTCATCATGACTGGCCGCAGGTCGAACTCGCGCTCGGCCTGTTCCGCGCGTCGCTCGACGACATCTTGCCCGTCACGCTGAACACGCACACCGGCGCCGTGTCCCTTGCCCGCGAGCACGGCCTGCCAATCTACGACGCCCTGATCGTCGCCGCCGCCATCGAGGGCGGTTGCGACACGCTTTTCAGCGAAGACATGCAGCACGGCCGCAGCATCGGCGGCCTCTCCATCGTCAATCCGTTTCTCGATAGCGCGCCATAGTCGGCCGTGCTCGGGTGGGTGCGTCGCGGCGAGAAATAGAAGGGAATTATTGCTAAGCCGCGCCATTTTAAGCCGACAATCCGAATAGTCCGTCGATCGTGCGCCTCAAATTTAGCGAGCACATTGGCCTTCGCGGGACGACGGGACTAAGATCCCTTCATCCGCCTCGTCGCCGCAGTCACATCAACAACATTATCCACTTCCGCGCGCCAGCGCAGGATCTCTGCCGCGAGAATCGGATGATTGAACCCCTTCAAATTCAGATCGTCGATCGGGCGGCCCTCGACCCATTGCTCGACCATGCCGTAGACGCGCCGGCTCACCACGATCTGGTTGGCCTTGGCTTCGTCGCAGAGTCGTGACGCCAGGTTGGTGACGCTGCCGATGGCGGCATATTCTAGCCGCTGCTCGAAGCCGATCTGGCCGAGCGTCGCGTAGCCCAGCGCGATGCCGATGCCGAAGCCGAGATTGTGGCCGCGGTTGCGCCACTTCTCCGTCAGTTCGCCGATGGTGTCGCGCATCTCCACTGACATCTTCACCGCGCGCGCGGTGTGGTCGGCGAACTGGATCGGCGCGTTGAACAGGATCATTACGCCGTCGCCGGCATAGCGGTCGAGCGTGCCTTCGTACTTGAAGATCAACTCGCCGAGCGCCGCGTGATATTCGCGCAGCACGTTCATCGCCTCTTCCGGCTCGGTGGTCTCGGTGAACGCCGTAAAGCCGCGCAGGTCGCAGAACACGACAGTGACTTCGCGGCGATGGCTGTCGAGCAGGCCTTCATGGCCGTCGGACGAGGCGATCAGTTGCGCCACCTGCGGCGCGAGGAAACGCTCCAGCCGCCGGATGCGTTCGATCTCGCCGAGCTGCGTCTCCACCCGCTCTTCCAGAGAGCGGTTCCAGTCCTTCAACTGGTCGGTCTGTTCCTGCAGCTTGTCGGCCTGCCGGCGCACCGTCGAGTGCGCGGTCTGAAGTTCGCGGCTCTTCTGGTCCACCTCGGTGAACAGCCGCGCGTTGCGCATCGCCAGCACCGCCTGGTGCGCAAACGTCTTCATCAGGCCGATCAGGTTGGTGGAGAACTCGCCGGCGTTTCGCCGCAGCACAACGAGCGAGCCCAGGATGCCGGTCTGGTCGACCAGCGGCACCACCAGCACCGAATGAAAACCGGCTTCGACCGTGACGTCGCGCAACGGATGTTCTGATATTTCGCCGAGATCGGGAAAGTCGATCGGTTCGCCGCTCGCCGCCGCCTCGCCGAGCGGCGAGTTGTCGGCGTCGATGGCGCGGTGGCTGCCCTCGGCAGACTTGTCGATGCCGATCGATTCCGTGAGATGGAACTGGTGATTGTCAGCGTCGTAGCCGTAGATCAGCACGGCATCGGCATGTGTGATCTCGAGCGCGCGTGCGGCGACCGTCGGCAGCACGGCGTTGAGGTCGAGCGAGGAGGCAACCGCA
>PNLC01000494.1 GCA_013822885.1 Bradyrhizobium sp. | reverse complement strand
CTTGCGCAAGATCGCTGAGGACGAACCGTCCAGCCTCGGCGACACCTCAACGCTAGCCGATCCCGCCGTGGTCGACGATCTCGTGCAGAACCGGCAGAACAAGAAGGGCGCGCCGGCGTAAACCAGGCTGCCATTTCCTGCAGCGCCACGCGCGTTTGTCGGCGGCAGGACCTGAACACCGGGCGCTTCGGCGCCCGGTGTTGTTTTCTGGTCATTTACTTTGATTCGAACATTTCCTTTGCTCCCAGCGACAAAATGAGTCTCGACGCCGGCGTGGAAACCGCCCGGTGAATCCACGTGGTGAAAATGCGTGGACGAGACGCGGGCCGGCAAGCGGCTTGTGTGAATTCTTGAGGGCTCCGGACGGAGCGGGCGAGCGGGAGCAGGTCATGTCGATGCGGATTGCGGTGGCGCTGGCCGCCACCATCGGTGCGAGCATTGCAATGTCGTCCGCGGCGCAGGCACGGCCGGAGCTGGTCGAGATCGACAGCGAATACGCGCCGGGCACGATCGTGGTGAAGACGCACGAACGGAAGCTTTATCTCATTCTCGAATACGGCCGCGCCATGCGCTATCCGATTGGCGTCGGCAAGGCCGGCCGGCAGTGGACCGGAACGACCAAGATCGACGGCAAATACCGCAACCCGGCCTGGTCGCCGCCGAGCGCAGTCAGGCGCGACAAGCCCGATATGCCCGATGTCATTCCCGGCGGTTCGCCGCGCAACCCGATGGGCGTCGCGGCGATGACGCTCGCCGGCGGCGAATACGCCATCCATGGCACCAACGTGCCGGGCTCGGTCGGCGGCTTCGTCTCCTACGGCTGCATACGCATGCTCAACGACGATATCACCGACCTCTATCGACGCGTCTCGATCGGCACGACCGTTACGGTGACGCGCTGATCGCTCGAATCGGCATTTGAAATACGGCAGGCCGTACAATTGCTTGGAGGGATCGTGACGAACACCTGACATGCAAACGTCGATCGATTGGTTCTCTTAATGTTCTCAGTTGACTCTTGACGAATCTGCACCGGTTCGGTACATTGTCCACGGGCAGGCACGCGCCGGAACTACCCCGAGTTGCCTTAGGGCGGCAGCATCCTAGCGATGTGGATCAGGGGCCGGGGGCCTGCCCGCTCATTTTATTCTACGAACGATTTGAAGAATTCAAGCTGTGCGGCATCTGCGTTGCACTTGAAAAACGATGGCACCGGAGTGACGCCGCGATTGAGGGCACTTCCACCTTTGGCACGCAGAACGCGCGTCTTTAAAAGTTGAGCGTACGCCGGTTCATAATTCCCGTAGACGTTTGGCTCTACGGCAACAAAGAATGCGCTCGTAACGCAGTCGGCGATTTGCAGGCCCGCCCACTTGCTGTGATTTTCGACGGCGATATCATCGACGTTCAGAACCTTCCAATTGATAGATCGGACCGGCTGCATGACCTCGCGGCCATCTCGCATAAGTCCGAGATACTCTTTCATCGTTTGATAGTTCGTTCCGCTTCTCCGCGAAAATACTAGCTTCAACGAACACGCCGATGGATGCGAGTTCTCGGCGCAAGCCGCTGTTATACGCTCCAAAAGCCACCGGACCAGATAGTTGTAGAGGTAGCCTTTCTTTTTGAACGTGACCTCAAACCGGGTGCCAGGAATTGTAACTCTGTGGGAAAGCGTTACGCATACCTCAAGCGGAAACGCAGCAATTTCCTGACACACCACAACTTTTTGCGCATGCTTAAGGTCGCGAAAGTGAAGGTCGCGAGATTGGCGTTTCGCAAAGCGCGTTACGATTTGGTCTCTCAGTGCCGGGAGCCTGAGATCGTTCTCGCGACTCACGATGCACGCTCCAAGAACGAGCCAGCGGGATTGACCGCCCACTGGACCAGCAGCCAATTTACCAAAGCCTTCGTCGCCGGCCTCATCAATGTATGCTACGTATTCCTTCATAGACAACTTCGAGTTGAATATGAGATAGCAGACGAAAAAGCTACGGAAGAGTCAAATTGAAAATCTCCGTAGATCGCGCACCCGCGCAGCATTTTTTGCGCTAGCGGCACCAGCCGCTGCGATGTCCGCCGCCATAGCTGCGGGCCAGACCTGTGCCAATCATCGCGGCCGAAACATTGCCGCTGCGCCGGGTGACGACATCGGCGACGACGCGGCCGGAATATTTGTCCGGCCCGATATTGAAGATCCTGACATCGCCCTCACCGAGCAGCGCGCGCAACGCCGCCGTTGCGGCTTCAGCCATCTTTAGTTCCTGCGGACAAGCGGCCTTCAGCTCCGGCGTATCGATGCCGCGCAGACGAACCCGCGTGGTCAGGTTGAGATCCGGCGGCAGGTGAACCCGCGCCTCGAACGTGTCGCCATCGATGGTGCGGATCACGTCGACGGGGTGGCGCACACCGCCACTTCCGGCCCGTTTCCACACCATCTCGGCGTCGCGCGCGGCCTGGCTGTCGACGGGATCGAGCGTCGAATCGGCCGGCAGAAGCCAGTGCACCCACTGCCGTACCGGCAACGTCGTCGCCGCCGCCACGCCAAGCACAAATATCCAGGGCAACGCAGCCGAAAACCAGCGGCGCCGGTAGCCGCTGCGGGGCGTCCTGAATGCTTTTATTCTTTCATACGGGGGCATATCCCCGGACTAAGGGTGAGTCGGCTGATCCCTTCAAGGCTGCCGTTCTAGAAATCCGAGGCGATGCCGTTCCGCTCCCAGTCGCCGTAACGAGTAGGTTCCAGGCCCTTCGGACCCTGAAACTCCTTCTGGTACGCAACCGCGCCGGCATCGGCGGCCTTGCGGCGCGCCTCGGCTTCGGCGAGCGCGCGCTGGGCGGCCGGCGTTAACGTCTTGCGTTCCGTACCGGACGCCGTGAGTGAGGAATTGTCGGTCATCTCGAACTCCGATAGCACAGGTAGGGGCCCCCAGCAGACATCACAATCGTGAAATTGTCTGTGGCGATTCTTACATTTGGCATATTCGCATGCCAAAGAAGTTTTCGATTTCAACGGCATGAGCCAGAACCTTTCGCTTTCCGAGACATTGCCGATTCATGCCCCCTTCGAGATTCGCAGTACCCGCCGAAGTGCCCGGTCTCGCAGCACGGCGCATTGCGGCCGACATCCTCGACGGCGTCCTGCACAAGCAACGCACCCTTGACGACCAGCTCGACGGCGCCGGCGCGCATCCCGGACTGAAGTCGCTCGCCGATCGCGACCGCGCGCTGATGCGCCGCCTGGTGGCGACGATCCTGCGGCGGCTCGGCACGCTCGGTCACCTGTTGTCGCGCCTGCTCGATCGCGGCATTCCGACCGACGCGCCGCGCGCGCAGAGCGCGCTGTTGATCGGCGCGGCGCAGATTCTCTGGATGGATGTGCCCGATCATGCCGCCGTCGATCTCTCGGTGCGGCTGGTTCAGTCGGACCGGCGCGCCGCAAAATATGCGGGGCTCGTCAACGCCGTGCTGCGCCGCTGCGCCCGCGAGGGGCAGCCGCTGATCGACGAGGTCAAGGCGCAGACGCTCGACATTCCGCCCTGGCTGCTGACGCGCTGGATCGGCGCCTATGGCGAGAGCACGGCGCGGGAGATGGCCACCGCCATTGGCCACGAGCCATCGCTCGACATCACCGTGAAGGCC
>PNLC01000493.1 GCA_013822885.1 Bradyrhizobium sp. | reverse complement strand
TGCCACTCTCGACAATTTCGAGAAGTACGATCCGCCGAGCTACCGCCGCATCACGCAAGAGTTCGCCTATTGGGACGACATCGCCGTGCATTTCCGCGGCTCCGTGCATCGGGTCGGCGGCAACGGCTTTTGCGGCTGTTCGCGCCGCACGCTGCTCCTGATCCTGCAGGAGCGCGCCCGCGAACTAGGCGTGACGCTCGAGTTCGAAAGCGATATCGACGACGAAAGCCGCTTTGCCGATGCCGACCTGATCGTGCTTGCCGACGGCGTCAACAGCCGGTTTCGCGACAAGTATGCCGATCATTTCCAGCCCGAAGTCGATCTGCGCTCCAACAAATTCGCGTGGATGGGCTCGACCAAGCCGCTCGATGCCTTCACCTTCATCTTCCAGGAGACCGAGTGGGGGCCGTTCATCGCCCACGCCTACCAGTACGAGGAGGGCCGCTCGACCTGGATCTTCGAGACCGATGCCGAGACGTTCAAGCGCGCCCGCCTCGAAGGCCTGAGCCAGCGGCAATCCGCCGATCGCATGGCCGAGATCTTCGGCTGGTTCCTCGACGGCCACGAGATGCTGATCAACCGCTCGACGTGGCGCAATTTCCCGATGATCCGCAGCCAGCGCTGGGTCAAGGGCAACATGGTGCTGCTCGGCGACGCCAAGGCGACCGCGCATTTCTCCATCGGCTCGGGCACCAAGCTTGCGATGGAAGATGCGATCGCGCTGGCTGACGCGATGGCGCAGGCGCCGACGGTCGATGCCGCGCTGCAGACCTACGAGCAGGGGCGGCGCGAGGAGGTCGAGAAGACCCAGCACGCTGCCGACGTTTCGCTGGTCTGGTTCGAGCATGTCGACCGCTTCTGGGATTTCGATCCCGTGCAGTTCGCGTTCGGCGTCATGACCCGCGCCAAGGCGATCACCTACGATAATCTGATGCTGCGTGCGCCGGATTTCGTCCGCGAGGTCGACGCGGCGTTTGCGAAACAGGTCCGCGCCAAGGGCTTCGACGTCGACATCGACAAGCCTGTGGCGCCGATGTTCCAGCCGATCAAGCTGCGTGAAATGGTGGTGGCGAACCGTGTGGTGGTATCGCCGATGTGCATGTACTCGGCACGGGATGGTGTGTTGGGCGATTTCCATCTGGTGCATTACGGCTCGCGCGCGATCGGCGGCGCGGGGCTGATATTTACCGAGATGACCTGCGTCGGCCACGACGCCCGCATCACACGGGGCTGTGCCGGCTTGTGGAACGGCAGGCAGCAGGCCGCGTGGAAGCACATTGTCAGTTTTGTCCACGCCAACTCCGCCGCCAAAATCTGCCTGCAACTCGGACACGCCGGCCGCAAGGGCGCCACCAAATTGATGTGGGAGGGCATGGACCGGCCGCTGGAGGAGGGCGGCTGGGAAACGATCTCGGCATCGCCGCTGCCTTACTTCCCGGACAGCCAGGTGCCGCGCGAGATGGATCGCGCGGCGATGGACCGCGTCAAGAACGAGTTCGTCGCGGCGACCGGGCGTGGGGAGGCCTGCGGCTTCGACATGCTGGAACTGCATTGCGCCCATGGCTATCTGCTCGCGAGCTTCATCTCGCCGCTGACCAACCAGCGCACCGACGAGTATGGCGGCACGCTCGCCAACCGGCTGCGCTATCCGCTGGAGATCTTCGAGGCGATGCGCGCGGTATGGCCGGCGCACAAGCCGATGTCGGTGCGCATCTCCGCCACCGATTGGGCCGAGGGCGGCATCACCGGTGACGATGCGGTGATGATCGCGCGCGCCTTTGCCGAAGCCGGTGTCGATCTTATCGACGTCTCGACCGGGCAGACCGTGCGCGATGCGCAGCCGGTCTACGGCCGGATGTTCCAGACGCCGTTCTCCGAGCAGGTCCGCAACGAGGCTCGTGTGGCGACCATGTGCGTCGGCAACATCACGACCGCAGATCAGGCCAACACCATTCTCGCCGCCGGCCGCGCCGACCTGGTGGCGCTGGGCCGGCCGCATCTGGTGGACCCGTCGTTCACGATGCGGGCGGCGGCCTGGTACGGCGCGTCCGACATCGCCTGCCCGCCGCAATATCTGCCCGGCAAGGAGCAGGTTTTCCGCAACAGCGTGCGCGACCGCCAGGACCTCGATGACCTCAAAATTAAGGGTAAGCCGAAAACCCGGGCGGAGCTCAAGGCCGAGGCGACAAAGCCGCTTGCAGCCGAATAGGGTGAATGGCACCCTCTGCCGCTCCCACGCTCCTCACGCGCGGCGAGGTCGAAGAGTTGGAGTACGCGGATGAAGGCGATCATCGTCGGAGGCGGCATCGGAGGCCTCACCACCGCGCTGATGTTGCGGGCGCGCGGCATCGACTGCGAATTGTTCGAACAGTCCGACAGCATCCGCGAACTCGGCGTCGGCATCAACACCCTGCCGCATGCGATCCGCGAACTGGCCGGGCTCGGCCTGCTGGACCGGCTCGACGCCGCCGCGGTTCGCACCGATCAATTGTATTACCTCAACCGTCATGGCCAGGAAGTCTGGCGCGAGCCGCGCGGCCTCGATGCCGGTCACGACGTGCCGCAATTCTCGGTTCATCGCGGCCGCCTGCAGAGCGTCATCCATCGCGCCGTCGAGCAACGGCTGGGCCCGGAAGCCATCCACACCGGTTGCCGGCTCGGCGCATTCGCGCAGCACGAGGGCGGCGTGGTCGCGCATTTCTTCGACCGCACCGGCGCCCATGTCAAAACCGCGCGCGGCGATATCCTGCTCGGCGCCGATGGCATTCACTCGCGCGTGCGCGAGATGCTGTTTCCGGACGAGGGACCGCCGTGCTGGAACGGCCTGATGCTGTGGCGCGGCGCACGCGACTGGCCCGCGTTCCTGACCGGACGCTCGATGATCGTCGCTGGCGGGCTGCACGGCAAGGTCGTGGTCTATCCGATCGCCGAAGGATCGAGCCCGTCGAGCCGGCTGACGAACTGGGCGGTACTGGTGAAGGTCGGCGACGGCAACGCGCCGCCGGCGCGCCGCGAGGACTGGTCGCGGCCCGGCAAGCGCGAGGAATTGATGCCGCATGTCGAGCGGTTCTCGGTGCCTTATGTCGACGTCCGCAGCCTGATCTCGGCGACGCCGGAATTCTACGAGTATCCGTGCTGCGACCGCGATCCGCTGCCGTACTGGACCTCGGGACGTGTCACGCTGCTCGGCGATGCCGCGCATCCGATGTATCCGGTCGGATCGAACGGTGCGTCGCAGGCGATCCTCGATGCGCGCGCGCTCGCTGATGAACTGGCGCAATCGGAACATCCGCGCCAGGCGCTGGTGGCATATGAACAAAAGCGCCTGCCGATGACGGCGGAGATCGTGCGCTCGAACCGCCGCGGCGGCCCGGAAGGCGTGATCGACGCCGTCGAGCAACTGGCGCCGGACGGCTTCACCGATATCGAAAAGGTGCTGAGCCACGCCCAGCGCGAGGCGATCGTGCGCGGCTACGCCTCCAAGGCCGGCTTTGCCCCGCCGCCGCTGGGGCTCGCGGCAGTGCGGGCTTAGCCTCACGCCCCCGGAGGAGGCGGCAGGAAGTGAATATTGTGCTCGGCCGCCAGCGCCACCACCGCGTCCGGCGTCTGCTCCTTCATGTTGTGGATGCCCCAGAACAGATCGTAC
>PNLC01000492.1 GCA_013822885.1 Bradyrhizobium sp. | reverse complement strand
GTGACCAAGGTCTATCGCCGCGACGCCACTAACCTCGGCCCGGCGCATCCTATGGAGCCGTTCGCGCTGGCGTTCCTCGATCCGCCCTATGGCAAGGGTCTTGCGGAGAAGTCACTCGTCTCGCTGCGCGACGGGGGGTGGCTTACGGCGGGCGCGTTGCTGGTGGTGGAGGAAGCGAAGGCGGCGGCGTTCGCGGCACCCGATGGTTTCGAGGAGCTGGAGCGGCGCGCGTATGACGATACGGAGTTTGTGTTTTTGCGTTCTGGTGCCCGGCCCTGAGCTGTCATGCTCCGCGAGGGCGGAGCATCCAGTTCGCCGCGGCCCGTCGGTTCGATTGCTGACGCCTCTGGAATACTGGATCGCCCGCCTTCGCGGGCGATGACGGATGAGGGTGCGGAGGATTCACCTCCGCCCGAACAGCTTTTCGATGTCGCTCAGCTTCAATTCCACATAGGTCGGGCGGCCGTGGTTGCACTGGCCGGAGTTCGGCGTGTCTTCCATCTCGCGTAACAGCGCGTTCATCTCTTCGGGCTTGAGGCGGCGGCCGGCGCGGACCGAGCCGTGGCAGGCCATGGTGGCGGCGACATGCATCAGACGCCGTTCCAGCGGCAGCGCCTCGTCCCATTCGGCCATGTGCTCGGCGAGATCGCGCAATAGTCCGGCGGCATTCGCCTTGCCGAGCAGCGACGGCGTCTCGCGTACCGCCACGGCGCCGGGGCCGAAGGAGTCGATCGCCAATCCAAACGTCGCCAGTTCCACGGCGCGATCGAGTAATTTCTCGACCGTGGCCTCATCCAGCTCGACGATCTCGGGGATCAGCAAAATCTGCCGTTGCACGCCGTTCTTCGCCAGCGACGCCTTCAGCTTCTCGTAGACGATGCGCTCATGCGCGGCGTGCTGGTCCACGACGACGAGGCCATCGCGGGTCTGCGCCACGATATAGGTCTCGTGGATTTGCGTCCGCGCCGCGCCGAGTGGTCGATCGAGCAGGTCGGCGGAGGCTTGCTCCTCGTAGCGCACATCCGCGGTCGGCGTGCCGACGTCGAAGGCAGCCTGGCCCGCTTCGGCGAGTGCGGATGCCATCGCGCCTCCGAACGAGGGCGCGGAATTGACCGGATAGGCCGGCGAACTGCGCCAGTCCCAGTTGCTCGGGCGCGGCGCAAAGGACGGACGAAAAGCTGACAGCGCCGCGCCGTCGGTGTTAGCGGCAGTGCGGCGGCCCTCGCGGGCGAGGCCGTCTTTCAGCGCATGCACGATCAGCGCGCGCACGAGCCCGGCGTTGCGAAACCGCACCTCGGTCTTGGCCGGATGCACATTGGCGTCGACCTCTTGCGGCTCCAGCGTCACGAACAGCGCCACCACGGGATGGCGGTCGCGCGGCAGATAATCCGAATATGCCGCGCGCACCGCGCCAAGGATCAGCTTGTCGCGCACCGGACGGCCGTTGACGAAGAGATATTGCCCGAGCGCATTCGCCCGTGTCAGCGACGGTGCGGCGGCAAAGCCTTCGACCACGACGCCCTCACGCTCGGCGCGCACTTCGATCGCGCTGGAACGGAAATCGCTTCCCAGGATATCCCCGAGCCGCGTCAGCCGGCCTGCCGCGCCGGGCAGTGCCGCGGCCCAGGTCACCGGTGCGCGCTCCTCGCCGGCAAGCGTAAAGGCGATATCGGGCCGCGCCATGGCCAGCCGCCGCACCACCTCGCGGATCGCTTCGGCCTCGGTGCGGTCGGTCTTGAGGAATTTCAGCCGCGCCGGCGTCGCGTAAAAGAGATCGCTGACCTCGACGCGGGTGCCTTGGGAGAGCGCTGCCGGCGTGATCTGCGATTTTTCGCCGCCTTCGACCGACAGCGACCAGGCGTGCGGTTCGCTGCGATGCCGCGTGGTGATGCCGAGCTTCGCCACCGCGCCGATCGAGGGCAGGGCCTCGCCGCGGAACCCGAGCGTGCGGATGCGCAGCAAATCCTCATCGTCGAGCTTGGACGTGGCGTGGCGGTCGACGGCCAGCGCCAGATCGCCATGGGTCATGCCGCTGCCGTCGTCGGTGATGCCGATCCGTCGACGGCCGCCGCCATCGGTGAAGATGTCGACCCGGCTGGCGCCGGCGTCGATGGCGTTTTCGACGAGTTCCTTCACGACGCTCGCGGGACGTTCCACCACCTCGCCGGCGGCGATGCGGTTGACGACCTGTTCGGTGAGCTGGCGGACGGGCATGAAATTCCACGGGACTCGATTCGAGCGCAGGGATCGATTTTAGGCGGCTGCGGCGCCAAATGCATGTGCTAGAAAGTGCTTTTGCGGAACTTTCATGGACTGCACGCACTGAAGTTCCGCGCCGCCGCATATGCCGCATATGGGATCGGTCCATGGCCAAGGTTTCGCGAAATGACCCCGAAATCCCTGCACGATCACCACACCGCGCGGGTTGCATGGTAACGCGCCGTTCGCCACACGCGTGATCCGGCGATGAGCATGTTAGGCGCGAACGGCGCGTGAAGCAGCCGAATTGTTCGTCGCCAACTAAACCTGGGAGAACTGGATGAAGCTAGTGAAAACCTCGGCGATTGCAGTTGCCATTTCGGCCCTGCTTGCCGGTCCGGTATTGGCGCAAGGCGCCTCGTCCGACACGAAGGTCCGTGGCGGGGCGCAGGGCAAGACCCAGATGCAGGGCGGGGCGGCGGGCAGCGTCGACGAGGACGTCAATGCGGGCGCCGGCCAAAAGACCGGTGCAACGGCGAAGACCGGTATGAAGGGCACCGTGGGAGCAGGCAGCGGAACCCCCAAGGTCACGGGCGGGGCTATCGCGCCAGCGACTGGCCGGTAAAGCCTACCATCCGAAGAAAGCCCTGTCCTACGCGGGGTTGCTTTGCTCTCCAACAACAGAAACTCCGGCCGCGCGGTGGCCGGAGTTTTTTTGCGCCGGGATTTCGGTCGCTCAATCGTCGAAGTGCGCGGTGTTGCGTTTTGCCTTGACGTCGCTGCGGCGCTTCTTGCCTTCGAGGCGCCGCTGCTTCGATCCGAAGGTCGGCTTGGTTGCCCGCCGCGGCGTCGGACGGATCAGGGCTTCGCGCAGCAGTTCGAGCAGGCGATCGATCGCGTCGGCGCGGTTGCGCTCCTGGGTGCGGAAACGCTGGGCGTGGATCACGATCACGCCTTCCTTGGTCATGCGTTGGCCGGCGAGCCGGTTCAGCCGCAGCGCCGCGTCCTCCGGCAGCGTGATCCTGCGGGTGTCGAAACGGAGCTGCGCCGCCGTGGCGAGCTTGTTGACGTTCTGCCCGCCGGGCCCGGAGGCGCGGACGAAGCCGATCTCGATATCGTCTTCGTGGATCGTGAGGTCGCGGGCAACCCGCAGCATGGCGTTCACCGGTAGTCGTCATGCCCGGGCTTGTCCCGGGCATCCACGTCTTACCAGCGTATAGAAAACGTGGATGGCCGGGACAAGCCCGGCCATGACGGCGGAGAGTTTGGTACGCCTCAGTTCGCCTTCGGCGCTGCCGCGGCGGGCTGGGCGGCGGCTTGCGGAGCGCGGCCGACGATCACGGTCAGCAGGCCTTGGCCCCACAGCTTCTTCGCGGCCTGTTTGGCGTCGTCAAGCGTCACGGCGTCGACCAGGGCGTTGCGCTTCTCGATGTAGTCGATCGGCAGCTTGTCGAGCTGGTATT
>PNLC01000491.1 GCA_013822885.1 Bradyrhizobium sp. | reverse complement strand
CAAGGGCGAGATCCCCCTGCTGGTCGCCTCCGATGTCGCCGCCCGCGGCCTCGATATTCCCGCCGTCAGTCACGTTTTCAATTTCGACGTGCCGCACCATGCCGACGACTACGTGCATCGCATCGGCCGTACCGGCCGCGCCGGGCGCGCCGGCACGGCGATTTCGATCGTCACCTCGCTCGACAACAAGTCGATCTCCGCGATCGAGCGGCTGATCGGACAAGCCATTCCGCCCGCCGAAGGCGACTATGCCGCGCCGCCGGCTTCCGACGAAGAATCCGACCAGCCCCGCCAGTCGCGCTCGCGGGAAGGCTCGCGCGGCGGACGCAAGCCGCGGCGTGAACGCGAGCCGCGCGCCGCCAAAAGCAGCGAAAAGAGCAGCGAGCGCGAACCGCGTGCGGCCAAGGGCGGCGAGCGCGAACCGCGGCCAGCGAAGGGCGCCGGCCGCAATGGAGGCCAGCAGCCGCAGGCAGCGTCCGAAGCCTTCACGCCACCCGCTCCTGCACAGCCCTCACGCGTGCCCTCGATCGGCCGTCCCGAACCGCGGCGCCCCCAGCGCGAAGTCGAGTCCGAGCCCGCCGATCATTCGCATCTTCCGGCGTTCCTGCTGCGGCCGGTGCGCGCCCGCGTCTGAACGAATTCGGCATGATCCAGCGGCCGGAACATTTACCGGCCGTTCATTCTCCTCCATTAGCCTGCCAGGATAGTTTAGTCATTCCTGCGCACGGCAACGAGCGGCACTGCTCGATATTGGGGACGGATCAGTGGTCAAGCTGCTGGACGAACACGAGCGCACTTTGGCGTTTGCCGAAGTCGCGCTGGGCCAGATCAAATCCCTGCGGCAGACCGCCGTCCCGCGCAACTACGAAATTTGGTACGTCTACGCGACCGGGTACAACGCGCCCCTCAACAAGATCATCAACGAGACGCTGGCGCGCAGCGGCAAGCTGAGCGAATCCGACCTCGAACAGATCTACGAAACCTATCTCTCGCACATCAAGGCCTCCGACCGCATCGACAAGGTCGGCGCGCGCGTGATCGGTGAAATCGACGACGTGATGGGCCTGATCGTTGATGCGCTCGGCATGTCGCAGAACTATGATGCCAGGCTGAGCGGCGCCAGCGAAAAGCTCCGGAGCGCCAAGAATCGCGAACAGATCAAGGCCGTCGTCGACGGCCTGCTGAAGTCTACCCGCGAGATGCAGGACACCAACAAGGCGCTGGAAAGCCGGCTGGCACTGTCAAAGACCGAGATCAGCAATCTCCAGCACAGCCTCGAGGCGATCCGCGCCGAGAGCCTGACCGATCCGTTGACCGGACTGGGCAACCGCAAATATTTCGACCGTTCGTACGCCATGGCGGTCCAGGCGGCGCTGGCAAGCGGCGAGCCGTTGTCGCTGCTGATGTTCGACATCGATCATTTCAAGTCGTTCAACGACTCCTACGGCCACCTCACCGGCGATCAGGTGCTGCGGCTGGTGTCCATGTCGCTGAAGCATACGATCAAGGGGCAGGACATCACCGCCCGTTATGGCGGCGAGGAATTTGCGGTGGTGCTGCCCAACACCGCGCTGCGCCAGGCGCTGACGGTCGCCGACCACATCCGCCGCGCCGTCATGGCGAAGGAATTGAAGAAGAAGTCGACCGGCGAAATCCTCGGCCGCGTCACCATCTCGGTCGGCGTTTCCATGCTGAAGCCCGACGATGATACCGAATCGCTGATTGAACGCGCCGACGCCTGCCTCTATGCCGCCAAGCGCAACGGCCGCAACCGGGTGATCTGCGAAGCCGACCCCGAATACGCCGACGAGACCCGCAGCCAGGTCGCCTAAGCCTTCCTCTTCGCCGGCTTGCGCTTAGCGGCGACCTTGGCCGGCTTGCGCGCCTTGGGACGCTTGCGTAAAGCAGCGCGCTGGGCTGCCGCCAGCGCGGCCCTCGCCCAATCAGCCAGTTCTTCGGAGTCATCGAACAGCCGCGCCGGCAATTGCCAGTACGAGTTCACCGTGACGGTCCTGGCCCGTGTCTGATACTGAAAGGGCTGCGATCCCTCCGCTTCGAATTGCGGAATGGTCTGGTCGTCGGCGCGAAAATAGAGACCGGCGCGCAGCGCGAGCGCGAAATTGATACCGTCGGTGGAAATGCCGTAGCCGGAGAACATTTTCCTGATCGTCACCGGACCGAAGTCTGCAAACAGGTCGATCAGGAAGTCACGATCCATTCCGGACCCCGCGAAGGCTAGACCTTCGCAGCCGTCAGCTGCACCGACTCGCCGCAGCCGCAGGCCGAGACCTGATTCGGATTGTTGAAGATGAACTGGGCCTGCATCTTGTCGGCCTTGTAGTCCATCTCGGTGCCGAGCAGGAACAGGACCGCCTTCGGATCGACCAGGATCTTCACGCCCCGGTCCTCGACCACTTCATCGGTCGGCCGGACCTCGTGGGCGTATTCCACCGTGTAGGACTGGCCGGCGCAGCCGCCATTCTTGATGCCGACGCGAAGGCCGACGATCTCGGAATCAGCGCGCCTGGTCAGTTCCGTGATCCGCTGTGCGGCGGCCTCGGTCAGTTTCATGACCTGCGGGCGGGGCCGCGGCTTCGGCTTGACGGTTGGCGTAGGTGAAGCTGATGTCATGTCATTCATGTGATCATTTCCAACGGCAATTCAATGCCCGTCATCTTCTCATAAAGCCGTTAAGCCTCACGCAACTCACCACATATTAAGGACGAGGCGGGCCTCGTCGGACATGCGATCCGGCGTCCAAGCCGGATCCCACACCAGATTGACATTGACGACGCCGACGCCGGGCACGCTGGCGACGGCGTTCTCGACCATGGTCGGCAGTTCGCCGGCCGCGGGGCAGTTCGGCGTGGTCAGCGTCATCATCACATCGACGCTGCGGTCATCCTTGAGGTCGACCTTGTAGATCAGGCCGAGTTCGTAGATGTCAGCCGGAATTTCCGGATCGAACACTGTCTTCAGCGCGGCGACGATTTCGCCACCCAGCCGCTCGGTCTCCTCGGGCGGCAGCGCCGAGATGGTTTCCATATTGGCGGTCTTGATTTCGGCCGTGTCACTCATGCGAACAAATCCCGCGCCTTGATCAGCGCCTGTGCCAGATGGTCGACTTCTTCCCGGGTATTATACATCCCAAACGATGCGCGGCAGGTGGCTGTGACATTGAACCGCTCTAAAAGCGGCATCACGCAATGGGTTCCGGCGCGCACCGCAATGCCCTGCCGGTCGATCACGGTTGCGACGTCATGGGGATGGGCGCCCTTCATCTCGAAGGAAATCACCGGCCCCTTGCCGCGCGCGGTGCCGATCAGCCGCAGCGAGTTGATTTCGCGCAGGCGCTCCTGTGCATACGTCAGAAGATCGTGCTCGTGGGCGGCGATGCGTTCCTTGCCGATCGAATTGACGTAGTCGATCGCAGCGCCCAGCCCGATCGATTCCACGATCGCCGGTGTGCCGGCCTCGAATTTGTGCGGCGGGTCGCCATAGGTGACCCAGTCCCGAGCAACCTCGCGGATCATCTCGCCGCCGCCGTTGAAGGGCCGCATCGCGACCAGGTGCTCATGCTTGGCATAGAGCACGCCGATGCCGGTCGGGCCGTACAGCTTGTGGCCGGTGAAGGCGTAGAAATCCGCGTCGATGTCCTGCAC
>PNLC01000490.1 GCA_013822885.1 Bradyrhizobium sp. | reverse complement strand
GTAGATGCAGATGAACAGGAACAACCACACCACGTCGACGAAGTGCCAGTACCAGGCGGCGAACTCGAAGCCGAGATGCTGGGTCGGGGTGAAGTGGCCGGCATAGGCGCGGATCAGGCAGACCAGCAGGAACACGGTGCCAACGAGCACGTGGAAGCCGTGGAAGCCCGTCGCCATGAAGAAGGTCGCGCCGTAGACGTTACCCGAGAAGCCGAACGTGGCGTGGGCGTACTCATAGGCCTGCACGCAGGTAAACGCGGCACCGAGCAGGACGGTGAGGATCAGGCCGTATTTGAGGCCCTTGCGGTCACCCTCGAGCAGTGCGTGATGCGCCCAGGTCACCGTGGTGCCCGAGGTCAGCAGCAGCAGCGTGTTGAGCAGCGGCAGGTGCCAGGGGTCGAACGTCTCAATGCCCTTCGGCGGCCAGGTGCCGGGGACGTTGCAGGCGCCCATCGCCGTTCCGGGTCCGCAGCCGAACACCGCGTCGCGGGTGGCCTGGACCGCGTCGGCTGGGAACAACGCGGAATTGAAGAAGGCCCAGAACCAGGCAACGAAGAACATCACCTCGGAGGCGATGAACAGGATCATGCCGTAGCGGTGGCTGATCTGCACGACGCGGGTGTGGTCGCCCTTGTACTGGGCTTCGCGGATCACGTCGCCCCACCAGCTAGCCATGGTGTAGAGCACGCCGATGGTGCCGACGCCGAAGACGATCGGCGCACCGGCGAACATCTTGTGCATCCACGCGATCGCGCCGAAGGCCATGATGAAGGCCGAGATCGAGCCGACGACCGGCCACGGGCTCGGATCGACGAGGTGGTAGTCGTGGTGCTTCGCGTGCGCCGTAGCCATTGCGGTCTCTCCGTTAGGTGTGCCGTCCCCTTCGGCACGTATTCGTCTCAAATTTCAAATCTCGAAATTCCGTGAGGTACGGAATTCCATGATCACATGTTTCCCGTTACAGGTTTCCCTTGCGCTTGTCGGCTTCGCCGGCAGCCACCGGCTTCGGCGCAGCATCGCGCACGGGATAGAAGGTGTAGGATAGCGTGATGGTCTTCAGACCGTCGTTCTCGCTGTCCCTGACGAGCTGCGGATCGACATAAAACACCACCGGCATTTCGCGCTTCTCGCCCGGATCCATGGTCTGTTCGTTGAAGCAGAAGCAGTTGATCTTCTGGAAATAGGCACCGACCGTCAGCGGCGCGACATTGTAGGCCGCGACGCCTGCGGTCTTGCGCGCGGCCTGGTTGGTCACGGAATAGAATACGGTGACGACCTCGCCGATCCGGACCTCGATCTCGGTCTGCTCGGGTTCGAACTTCCAGGGCAGGCCTGGCCCGACGTTGGCGTCGAACCGCACGGCGATCTTGCGCGCCAGCGGCGCGTCCGACGGCGCCGAGGTCGCAACCTGGGTGGTGCCGTTGAAGCCGGTGGCGCGGCAGAACCAGTCGTAGAACGGAACGGCGGCGTAGGACGCACCGAGCATGAACACGACGACGAAGCCGCAGATCGAGGCCACCAGTGCATCGCGCGTCAGGCCGCGGCGCGAAGCGGCCCTGTCGCCTCCTACCGTCTCTGCGCGCGTCTGCGTCTTGCTTTCCATTTCAATCACATTCCCGGGTTACATGGGGCGTACGAGGACGACCGGCCCCTTGACCATGGTGACGGCGAAAAACAGCAAGACCAGAACGCCGAGCGCGAGCGCGATCGCGAGCGAGCGATTGCGACGGCTTCGCTTCTGCGCCTCGGTGAGGACGATTCCATCTGGTTTCTGCTCGTCCATTCGCGTCCCATGCGCCCCCTACCCGATCGCGGATGCGATGGCGCCGAGCGAAGGGGCGACGGCGCGGACGACGACTTCGAGCAACAAGGTCGCAAACAAGGCAAACAGATAAAGGATCGAGAAGGCAAACAACCGGCGCGTCGCGCGCAGCGCGGGCTTGCCCTCGCGGTGGCGATAGACGTCGATTGCACACCACATCATGCCGGCGCCGAGCAAGAGCGAGATCACGCCATAGACCGCGTCGAAATAGCCGAGCGGCCAGGGCGCCGCCGCAATCGCCACCAGCACGACGGTGTAGAGCAGGATCTGCAGCCGCGTCGCGTCAGGCCCGGCGACCACAGGCAGCATCGGTACGCCGGCACGGGCGTAATCGTCGGAACGGAACAGTGCCAGCGCCCAGAAGTGCGGCGGGGTCCAGAAGAAGATGATGAGGAAGAGGAGCACCGGCTCCATCGACAGCGAGCCGGTGGCCGCGGCCCATGCCACCACGGGCGGCAGCGCGCCGGCGGCACCGCCGATCACGATGTTCTGCGCGGTCCAGCGCTTCAGCCAAATGGTGTAGATCACCACATAGAAGAAGATCGTGAACGCCAGCAGCCCACCGGCCAGCCAGTTGACGAGGACGCCGAGCGTCACCACCGAAAAGAATGAAAGCGTCAGGCCGAAGGCCATGGCCTCCGACGGGGTGATGCGTCCGCGCGGGATCGGCCGGTTGGCGGTGCGCGACATCTTGGCGTCGATATCGCCTTCGAGGGCCATGTTCAGCGCGCCCGAGGCACCGGCGCCGACGGCGATACAGAGGATCGCGGTGAACGCGAGGATGGGGTGGACGTGGCCGGGCGCAATGACGAGGCCAACCAACGCGGTGAAAATCACCAGCGACATCACTCGCGGCTTCAGCAGCGCGATGTAGTCGCCGACCTCGGCCTCGGAGATCCGGGGACCAAGCTCGATGGCGTTGTGATCGACAACCGACACGATGGATAGTTCCTTGAGAGAGTGCGGCGCGCCTTCCTTCAGGCGCGCCGTGGTTTGTCTTACTGAACGCGCGGCAGCACTTCGAACTGATGGAAGGGCGGCGGCGACGACAGCGTCCATTCCAGCGTGGTGGCGCCGGGGCCCCACGGATTGGCCTCGGCCACCCGCTTTTTCGCGAAAGCATCGACCACGCCATAGATGAAGATCAGCACGCCGAAGCCGGAGATATAGGATCCAAGCGAGGACACCAGGTTCCAGCCCGCGAACGCGTCCGGATAGTCGACGTAGCGGCGCGGCATGCCCGACAGGCCGAGGAAGTGCTGCGGGAAGAACACCAGGTTGACGCCGATGAAGGTGACCCAGAAGTGCGCCTTGCCGATCGCCTCCGAGTACATGTAACCCGACATTTTCGGGAACCAGTAATACCAGCCCGCGAAGATGCCGAACACGGCGCCCAGCGACAGCACGTAGTGGAAGTGCGCGACCACGTAATAGGTGTCCTGCAGAACGCGGTCGACGCCCGCGTTCGCCAGCACGACGCCGGTGACGCCGCCGAGCGTGAACAGGAAGATGAAGCCTATCGCCCACAGCATCGGCGTCTTGAACTCGATCGAGCCGCCCCACATGGTGGCGATCCAGGAGAATATCTTCACGCCGGTCGGCACTGCGATCACCATGGTGGCGGCGACGAAATAGGCCTGCGTCGCCGAGTTCATGCCAACGGTGTACATGTGGTGCGCCCACACCACGAAGCCGATGCCGCCGATCGCGACCATGGCGTAGGCCATACCGAGATAACCGAACACGGGCTTCTTCGAGAAGGTGGAGACAATCTGGCTGATCATGCCGAACGCGGGCAGGATCAGGATGTACACTTCGGGATGGCCGAAGAACCAGAAAAGG
>PNLC01000489.1 GCA_013822885.1 Bradyrhizobium sp. | reverse complement strand
TATCGTGTTGTTTCGTTATCGTAACGCGCGGTGATTTGCGCGAAGAGTTTAGCATGGCCGACGATGCATTCGCCCTTTCACCGATCTCGGCACGCGCCTCGCTGCCGAGCGAGGAGGACTATGCCGCGATCGCCGAAGCCTTCATGGAGACGTCGCGCGGCCGCTGGTTTCTGACCGAATACGCCAAGCGCAACCGCAACGCCGACACCCGCATGGTGCTCGACGCGGTGGCGCGGATCGAGCAAGGCCTCGCCGCGCAAAAGGAGGAGAGCCTCCAGAAGGAAACAAACCTCCACCGGGAGGAAAACCTCCACAAGGAAACTTTGGAGGCGCACCAGCAGCAGGCCGCAGACGCCGAGGCCGCAGCAACCGCCGCGAGAAACAATCTGAACGATGCGCTAGTCGCCATGCGCGGCGCGGTCGAGGCAGCCCAGCAATCCGCTGCCGAAGCGCTCGACAACCTCGCGCTTGAAGCGCGCCTGGCACCGGTGCGCAAGGGCGCGCGGGTGCTGCGGGAGATTGCCTGGCGGCTGCGCGAGATCGGCAATGATGGACGAATCTGCGATCTGATCGATTCGCAGGTCGCCGTCATCGAAGCGGGTGCCGAACAGATCACCTCCTACGACGCGAAGGCCGCGCTCGGGGCGGCGTTCGCCGCGCTCGAGGGGCGGCTTTCGGAATTCGGCGGCGATGGCCATACGCCCGTGCCCGCCGTTGATCCGGAGGCGACGGCGCCCTCGCCCGCTTTTCAGGGAATGCCCCCGGCTGAAATTGCCGAGGCGGTTGTCGCGACAGCCTTCGTGCAACAGGCCCGCGAAGCGTTCGCCGCTTCACCGGCCGAGCCCGCGGTGGACACATCAGCGCAGGCCGCGAATGCCGCACCGGTGGCCGAGTTCCCTGTTGCAGCCGTCCAAGCTCAGGAAACCAAGAGCCGGCTCGCGGAAGCCCAATACGAGGAAATCAAGAACGCGCAAGTCCAAGAGGCAAAAGCTCCAGCCGTCGAAGCGCTGGACGCCGATACCAATGACGAGGCCCTCCTCGACATGATCGCCATGGAGATGGGCGCGCCGGACCCGATCAGCGACGCGGAGATCGCCGCGGCCGCGGCCGAGCAGGCCAGCCTGCACAGCCATTTGCGGACCAACCTGGTGCAACCCGCACCGGTTGAGCCTGCGATGGCGCCGGAACCGGTCGCCGTACCCGTGCCGCCGGTACCAAAGGCGGTTCAACCGCCCCCACCCCCGCCCCGCGCCATCGAACCGGCACCAGCGCCCGCACCGTCGCCAGAACCTGCACCTGCGGTGCCGGCAGGAGTGTCTCTGGGTTCGACCATCATCGCGAGCGGCATGTTGCGCAAGCCGGCCAATCCGGCCAACGACCCGCTCGCGCCGATCCGCCGCATGAGCCAGGCCGAGAAGATCGCGTTCTTCTCCTGAAGCTCCGGCTCAGCGGCCTCAAGCTCAACCTCCGCCGTCGCTCGCAAGCCTTTAGTTGCAACTGCGAACGGGAATGAGGGTGACAGAAATCACGTACAACGCGAACACGCGAACCTAACGTGCTCCGAAATCTCGCATTGAGATCTCAAGGAGCGCGCCATGTCTCGTTTCAAGTCACGCATATGCGCCGGCCTGCTGGCAGGCCTGTTGGGCTTCGCGGCTTCCAGCGCGGCCTTCGCCGAAGCCCCTAACGCCGATATCCGCAGCGGCATGCAAACCCCACCGCCGGCCGACCAGCGGGTCGCGCTGGTGATCGGCAATTCGAATTACCAGACCGCGCCAAAGCTCGCCAATCCCGGCAACGACGCGCAGTCGGTGGCGCAGCTTTTGAACTCCGCAGGCTTCGAGGTTACCCAGGCGACCGACCTGTCGCGCAACGAGATGGTCAGGGCGGTGCAGGACTTCTCCGACAAGATCGCCGCCCGCGGCCCCGGCGCAGTGGCGATGATCTACTACGCCGGCCACGGCGTGCAGCTGGCGGGCGAGAACTATCTGCTCCCGGTCGATGCGAAGATCGCCTCGCCGTCCGATCTCGACGGCAACTCGCTGCGGCTGGTCGACGTGATGGGCACGCTGGAATCGATCCCGAGCCGGATGCGCATCGTCGTGCTCGACGCCTGCCGCAACAACCCGTTCCCCGAGATCAACGACGCCGGACGCGGCCTTGCCATTGTCGATGCGCCGCGCGGCTCGATCGTCGGCTACTCGACCGCGCCGGGCATGGAAGCGCAGGACGGTGACGGCAACCACAGCCCGTATACGTCGGCTTTCCTGAACGTCGCGCGCGTACCGAATTTGCCGATCGAACAATTGTTCAAGCGCGTCCGGCTCGAGGTGAACGACCGGACCGATGGCCGCCAGACGCCATGGGAGAGTTCGTCGCTGACCTCCGACTTCTATTTCTTCGGCGATACGGCGGTGGCCGCTACCCGCGCGCCGGATCGCAGCCCGATCGTCCAGACCGCGTCCAATCTGCCGTCGCGTTCGGTGCGCCAGGCCTATGATTACGTGCTCTCGGAAGGCTCTCCTGAATATTATGAAGAGTTCATACGCCTCTATCCGCACGATCCGCTGAGCGACCGCGTCCGCGTGCTGCTCGGCAATTTGCTGGTGGCAAGTGCGTGGCACAAGGCAGTGCTGGCGAACTCGCCGGTCATCTACAAGTCGTTCCACGACAACTACGGCAACAGCCCCTATGCCAAGTCCGCATTGATCCTGCACGCGAAGCCGAAGGCCGTGCCGCTGATGCAGTTCACGCATCTGACGAAGTCGCCCGCCTTCAAACCGGCCAACATGGGCTTCTCGCCCAAGCTCGGCATGTCGAAGGATCACCTCGGCGCACACGGCAATATGCCGATGCCGTCCAAGATCGTCACGCTGCCTGCCAAGGGAACGCCGCTCAATCCGACCAACGGGGGCAACAACAACGGCGGCCTGGGTAACGGCCCCCTGGGCAAGATCAAGACGCTGCCTGGCAAGATCGCGACCAATCCCGCCACCGGCAACAACGCTACCACCGGAAAGATCACCACGCTGCCCGGCAAGATCAAAACAAATCCCATGACCGGCACCGGCAGGGTCACGACCTTCCCTGGCAAGATCAACGCAAATCCGATCCGGGTCCAGAGCAGGCCGGCGATCAAGATGGCCCCGCGCAATTTCGGCAGTTCGTTCGGCGGTGGCCATTCCAGCCCGCGTTTCGCGACACAGTCCCGGAGTTCGTTTGGTGGCGGCGGCGGATTTGGCGGCGGCGGAGGATTCAGGCGCTGACGGCACTGAACGCAATAAAAATCCGGGCAGAGCATCCGATGCTCTGCCCGGCGTCATTTTGAAAGATCAGGCGACGAGTTTGGCGAACAGGTCGGCGTCGACATTGCCGCCGGACAGGACGATGACGACGTTCTTGCCCTTGGCGTCGATCCGGCCGGCCAGCAGGGCCGCGAGACCGACGGCGCCGCCGGGCTCGACCACCAGCTTCAATTCCCGATAGGCATAGGCCACCGCCGCGCCGACTTCCTCGTCGGAGGCCGTCACGCCGTTCGCAAGCAGCTTGCTGTTGATCGAAAACGTCATCTCGCCCGGCATCGCCGCCATCAGCGCGTCGCAGATGGTGCGGCCGGCGGCGTGATGAGCCTCGCGATGGCCCGCGCGCAGCGACAGGCCGTGGTCGTCATAGTCCTT
>PNLC01000488.1 GCA_013822885.1 Bradyrhizobium sp. | reverse complement strand
ACCTTTTTCCGCCTTGTCGATCCTGATGGCTTTGAACGTTCCCACGGTAAACTCCCCGGACTTGAGTGACCGCCACGCGTCATGGCCGGGCTTGTCCCGGCCATCCACGTTCTTACTCGCCATCCGACAGTAAAGTCGTGGATGCCCGGGACAAGCCCGGGCATGACGAAAAGCGGTTTGAGAAGGCTGTTTACCGCATCAGGCCGGTTGTGCAACCGGACGGACGACCGGCTGTTCGACGATCGGCAGGTTGATCAGCGCCGACAGCACGCCGAACAGCACCGAGAGCCACCAGATCGGCGTGTAGGAACCGAACTGCTCGAACACGATGCCGCCGAGCCAGACGCCGAGGAACCCGCCGACCTGATGGCTGACGAAGGCAAAGCCATATAGCGTGGCGAACCAGCGGGTGCCGAACATCAACGCCACCAGGGCCGAGGTCGGCGGCACCGTCGAGAGCCAGGTCAGGCCGCTGATGGCGCCGAAGGCGATCGCCGAGAAGGTGGTGACCGGGAACGAGATGAAGGCGACGATCGAGAGCGCCCGCGTAAAGTAGATCGCCGACAGGATGTAGCGCTTCGGAAACAGGTTCTGCAGCCAGCCGACGCTGAGCGAGCCGATGATGTTGAACAGGCCGATCGCCGCAATCACCCAGCCGCCGGTAGAGGCCGGAATGCCGCGATCGACGAGATAGGCCGGCAGATGCACGGTGATGAAAGCGAGTTGGAAGCCGCAAGTGAAGAAGCCCAGCACGAGCAGCACATACGAGCGATGGCCGAACGCTTCCGCGAGCGCGGTCTTGAACGATTGCTGGTCGGCGACAGGAACATTCGACGACGTCGCAGGCGGCGTCGCAATCGCGAGCGACAGCGGCACGATCAAGAGCATCAGCAACGCGAATACCGTCAGCGCCGGCTGCCAGCCGAAATTGTCGATCATCGCCACGCCGAACGGCGCGAACAGGAATTGCCCGAACGAGCCGGCCGCAGTGCCGGCGCCAAGCGCGATGCCGCGCTTCTCGGGCGGCAGCAGCTTGCTGAACGCGGACAATACGAGATTGAACGAACAGCCTGATAGCCCGAAGCCGATCAGGACGCCGGCGCCGAGATTGAGCGACATCGGCGTCGCCGAATAGCGCATCAGCAGCAGCCCACCGGCATAGAGAAGCGCGCCGATGACCATCACGCGCAGGATCCCGAACCGATCCGCGATCGCGCCCGCGATAGGCTGGCCCAGTCCCCACAGCAGGTTCTGCAGCGCCAGCGCGAGGCCGAAGACGTCGCGGCCCCAGGCGAAATCCGCGCTCATCGGCTGCACGAAAAACCCGAAGCTCGATCGCGGCCCAAAACTCAGCAGCGCAATCGCGCACCCGCAGACGATAATCACCAGCGGCGTCCGCCAGGTGGCCGCGCCCGAGGAAGGACGGTCGCCGGTCGTTACAGCCATTTCAATACCCCTGCAGGCCAATCGAATTCGCGCCGCAGTGACTTAATGCATTTGCATGAAAACCCCAAGGGCAGCGGAGAAAAAACTTCCACTGCAGGGCAGCCCTGCAAAATCGGCGAGTGCAATGAATGCAATTCTGCTTTCGCGGGGACGACGAAGATCTACCGCCTCGTGCTCACCTGCTCGGCGGAGCTTTGCGAGGCTTCCGCAAGCCTGGCGGAGATCTCGGCGGTCTGGGCGGCCGTGCCCCAGCTCGGCGCGTCGCTGCCGTTGCCCCAGGCGCGCGGCCGGTAGAACGTATGCACGCCGGTCTTGTACATCCGCTTCATTTCGTTGACCCAGGACGGGCGCACCCAGTACGCATGATAGTGCGTCGACTTGTCGACTTCCGGCAGCCAGAGCTGGCCGTCGAGCATCGCCTTCGAGATCTTCCTGGCGCGCTCCCACATATCCGGCTCGCGGATCACGTCCTTGTTGTTGTCGCAGGCGAAGGTGAACTGGCACGCCAGATGGCGGTGTTTGTTCTGATAGACGACGCCGCAGACCGTATCGGGATATTTTCCGGAGAAGGCGCGGTTCAACACCACTTGCGCCACCGCGATCTGGCCGCGTACCGCTTCGCCGCGGGCCTCGAAGTAGATGGCTTCGGCCAAACACTTCTCCGACCTGGCGCGCGACTTTTCATCGAACAGGCCGAGGCGATCGGCCGGCGTCTTGGCGCGCTGATTGTCGGAATTGACCTCGCCCTTCGGCGCGACGCTCTCGCCCACGTCGCCTGCCCGCACCGGCCCGTCGGCATCGACCGGCAGTGACGCCATCACCTTCATGTCGGGATCTGGAATTGCACCGGGCATCACGATGACCGGTTCTTCGCCGGGTTGCCATCGCTCGATGCTTTCGGGCGAGCCAAGCGACGAGCCGAAGAACAGGCTCGAGGTCTTGAAGGAGAAGCCATCGCGCGATGAAGCGGGAGCGCGCCGGGCCTCCGGTGCTTGCGGTACGGCCTTGAGGTCGTCCTGCGGCCTGGATTCGAGCGACAGCGACACGTCGAATTGCGCGAGCGGCGGCGCGTGCAGCGCGGCCTGAAGTTCGGGATCGAGCGGCGCGCGCTCGACGGACGGCGCCGTCTCGGCGGTCTTGGCGCCCCGGACCAGTGCGTTGGAGGTTGCGGGATCCTCGACAGCTGGCGCGCGCTCGGTCGGAGCCACGGTTTCCTGCGGCTGGGCGGGCGCGATAACGAGCCGGTCGCCTTTCAGCGTGCGATCGACCCTCGGGAAATCGGCGGCATGATATTGCGGCGGCGGCGCAACGAGCGGATTGCGCGTCACGGAACCCGTGATGTCGATGCCCTGATGGTCGAGGCTTGCGAGGCGATAGGTTGCGGTCTGCGGCGAGGAAGTTCCGATCGGACGCCCGAAGCTGAAGGTCGCGACCTGGATCGTGCCGGCGGAATTGAAAACCCGCTTCTGCCAGCGTTCGGCGACGCCAGGCTGACGGGCCAGCAGTGCGGCAATATCCTGATATCCGATCTCGGTCGGCATCAATGCGAAGACGCAGAGACCGAGGCCGAAGGACGCCAAACGCGCGCCCTTCGGCTGGTTACGCAACACAGACATCGATACGCTCACGCAACACTTACACGATCGAACCTCAGTACATCCGTGCAATTCGACCTTTTTTGTTGTTATCGAATTTAGGTTGCCGGGGAGTTAATCGGCGTGGCCCGCGTGTTACACGCAAGCAACCGCCTGCCTTTTGCCGATCGCATGCGAAGTGTTGGTAAACGGGCGCTCTATGAAAGTGGTGAAGATCCCGTCAACGGAGATGATGAAGGAACTCGTGCGCGTAAATGTTCGCGCGTCATTCCGGGGCGATGCGAAGCATCGAACCCGGAATCTCGAGATTCCCCGATGTGCAATTGCACATCTGAGGTCTGGTCCCTCGGACCATCCCGGAATGACGCCTCGCGCAATGTGCAAACGAAAATGGCCGGGAGAACATCCCGGCCATTTCATTTTCACGACTCGCTACGACTTACGCCTGGCTCGCGACCGTCTTGCCGAGCGCGGCCTGCGCTGCAGCAAGGCGTGCGATCGGCACGCGATAGGGCGAGCACGAGACGTAGTCGAGTCCGATCTCGTGGCAGAACGCGACAGATGCCGGATCGCCGCCGTGCTCGCCGCAAATGCCGACCTTGAGATCGGGCCGGGTCTTGCGGCCGCGGGCGACGCCGATCTTCACGAGCTCGCCGACGCCGTCG
>PNLC01000487.1 GCA_013822885.1 Bradyrhizobium sp. | reverse complement strand
ACCATGAGCTGCGGATTGTTCGAGACCAGCGCGATCGGCTCGAAATCCTTTTCGAGGTCGTAGTCGAGCTTGTAGATGATGCTGCCGACATGGGTGTCCCATTGCCCGATGTCGAAGGTGTAGCCGTCGGGCGCCGCGCGCGCGACGCGTCCGACCGCGATGCTGCCGCCGGCGCCGCCGACATTTTCGATCACGACAGACTGGCCGAGGGATGCGCGCATGCGCTCCGCCAGGATCCGCGCCGCGGCGTCAGTCGACCCGCCGGGCGGGAACGGCACGATCAGCGTAATGGGCCGCGATGGATAGGTCTGCGCTTGTGCGCCGACAACGCTGGCCAGGATCAACAATGACAGCGCAGCCCAAAAGCCTCTCATCACGCTTCCCCCTCGTCTGTTTAGTATCCCTGACTTTTGTCAGTGGATCTCAGCGGAACGCCTCAGTGCGTCTTTCAGCTTTTCGAGCGTGAAGTCCGGGCTGCGGGCGATCTCCAGGATCGGCGTCTCGCGCCGGCCGCAGAGTTCGGCGGCTTCCGGAATCTTCGCCGCGATGTCGACCGGGATCACGATGGCGCCGTGCTGGTCGGCGTGGATCAGATCGTCGGAGTGAACCGTCATGCCGGCGACGCGCACTTCGCCGCCAAAGCTCTCCGCATGCACCCAGGCATGCGACGGCCCGATCGAGCCGGCCAGCGCCTGGAAGCCCGGCGCCCATTGCGGAATGTCGCGGATCGAGCCGTCGGTGATGACGCCAAGGCAGCCGAGTGCCTTGTGCACGTTGCTTTGCACCTCGCCCCAGAACGCGCCGTAGCCGACATCGGCGCCGTCGATATCCTGGATCACGGTGATGCGCGGCCCGAAGCCGGTGCCGACATATTCGTAATAGGCGATGCGGCGCTTCGCCTGCTCATCGGCCGGAAGGGTGGATTTCAGCACCGAGCGGATTGTCACGGTGCGGGCGTAGCCGACCATCGGCGGCAGATCGGGAAACGGGCAGACCAGCGGCTTGGTGGTGTAGCCGATCAGGCGGCGCTCCGGCGCCACGATCTCCATCGCGTTGCAGATCGTCGGGGTGTCATAGCGCGCCAGCGCTTCGAGGACGGCAGCAGGTAGCGGGGCGGTAACGGCTTTGTTCACGGCGTTTTCTCCTGGTCTTTTCTTGGGCCGGCTGTCGTCGCAAGCCGTGCATCAATAGCCGTATAGCCGAGATTGGGCGCGAACCCAACTCGATCGCGATTCATGGCAGGTATTAACGGAAGTGGCGCGGCGCTCAGTTCAGCCGCGTCGGCCGTTCGTCCTCGGTATCGCTCGGAGCGGCAGTACTCGAAGCCGGTGAACCCGGAGCGGCAGTACTCGGAGCGGGTTCTAACGTCGGCGGAGCCGTCGAGGGTGCGGCTGCGCCCGCCGCAGGCGCCGCCTGCGCGGCGGCAGCGGCATTGCGCTCATGGGTGCGGTAGGACTTCCAGCCCCACGGCAGGCTCAGGAGATAGAGCACCGAGCCGAACGACAGGATGTGCCAGGGGTAGCCGATCAGGAGCGCGACGAAGAAAACCACCGAGACGAAGACCGGCAGCACCATTTCCGGCGGCACCCGCATCCGCACCGTCTTGCCGGAAAATACCGGCAGCCGCGACACCATCAGGAACGCGATCAAGAGCGTGTAGAACGCGGTCAGCATGACCGGCGGCTTCGGGACGCCCAAAAACGCCAGATAGAACGGCAGCATCGCGAGGATGGCGCCGGCGGGCGCCGGAACGCCGGTGAAATAATTCGCCGCAAAGGCAGGCTTGTTCGGATCGTCGATACTGGCGTTGAAGCGCGCCAGCCGCAGGCCGCCCGCGATCGCAAACACCATCGCCGCGATCCAGCCGCCGTTGTTCAGCTCGTGAAGCTGCCAGAAATACAGCATCAGGCCGGGCGCGACGCCGAAATTGACGAAATCCGCAAGGCTGTCGAGTTCGGCGCCGAATTTCGACTGGCCCTTGATCATGCGGGCGACCCGGCCGTCGACCCCGTCGAGGATGGCCGCGAACACGATCGCGGCGACCGCGAGCTCCATCCGCCCTTCTATCGACAGGCGGATCGCCGTCAGACCCGCGCAGATCGCAAGCAGGGTAATTACGTTCGGCACCAGCATCCGCACCGGGATCGGACGAAACCGGCGGCGGCGCAATTCCGGATATTTGGGATCAAATGGCGTCATGGCCGCCATGATATAGCAAGCGCAGGCCGGTTCCGCCATTGGCGGCAAGACGGCTTATTCAGCCGTCATATTCAGCTTCGGCAATGGTTAATCGGCGCGATACGTCCGGCCCTGCTCGGTCGAACTGAAATCGGCCAGAATGGTCTCGCCGGCAACCGCCGTCTGGCCCTCGGAAACCAGCGACCGTGTGCCCTCGGGCAGATAGACGTCCAGGCGCGAGCCGAAGCGGATCAGCCCGAACCGCTCGCCGGCGCCGATCGCCTGGCCTTCCCGCACGAATGAGACAATCCGCCGCGCCACCAGGCCGGCGATCTGGACCACGCCGATCCGTCCATTCGCGGTGGAGATGACGAGCGAATTGCGCTCATTGTCTTCGCTGGCCTTGTCGAGTTCGGCGTTGATGAAGGTGCCCGGCCGGTACGCGATGCGGTCGATGCGGCCCGTCACCGGGCTGCGGTTCACGTGACAGTTGAACACGCTCATGAAGATCGAGATCCGCGGCAGCGGCCGGTCACCGAGACCGAGTTCGGCCGGCGGCAGCACCTGCGCGATCATCGAGACGCGTCCGTCGGCCGGCGCCACCACGATGCCGTCGCGCACCGGCGTCACGCGGACCGGATCGCGGAAGAACAGCGCGCACCACACTGTCAGGAGCGAGCCGATCCAGCCCAGCGGCGTCCATATCCAGAACAGGATCAGGCTGACCAGCGCGAAACCGCCAATGAAGGGATAGCCTTCGGGATGGATCGGCGGAATCTGCGCGCGGATGGAATTCGCAATCGACATCGAGGCTCGCTGTTGTCTGGCCGTTTCCCGCTACCGGGAATGGCGCTGTATTTGGATTATTCCGCGGCGGTTGCCAAGGAATCTTTGGGTCCGCCCTTGGGCGGATCCTTGTCCGGGTCATTGAGGGGATCATCGACAGCCGGCGGGACGCGGTTCGGCGCCTCGTTGCCGTCGCCGATCTGCGCAAGCTTCTCCCTCGCGGCCTCAGCCTCACGCTGCCGGTTCCACATACTGGCATACAGTCCGCCGGACGCCAAAAGCCTGACGTGGGTGCCGCGCTCGGCGATGCGCCCTTGATCCAGCACAATAATTTCGTCGGCGCCGATGATGGTGGACAACCGATGCGCGATCACCAGCGAGGTGCGGCCACGCGAGACGCGCTCCAGCGCTTCCTGAATTTCATGCTCGGTATGGCTGTCGAGCGCCGATGTCGCTTCATCGAGCACGAGGATCGGCGGCGCCTTGAGCACCGTGCGCGCAATCGCCACACGCTGCTTCTCGCCGCCGGAAAGCTTCAATCCGCGCTCGCCGACCTGGGTCTCGTAACCCTTCGGCGACATGCGGATGAAGCTGTCGATCTGCGCCAGTTGCGCTGCCTGCTCCACCTCGGCGTCGCTGGCGTCCCAGCGGCCGTAGCGGATGTTGTAGCGGATGGTATCGTTGAACAGCACGGTGTCCTGCGGCACCATGCCGATCGCGGCGCGCAAGCTGTTCTGCGTGACGTT
>PNLC01000486.1 GCA_013822885.1 Bradyrhizobium sp. | reverse complement strand
ATAGTTGAGCAGGGCGGCGGCCCGGCGCCGCAGGCAGCACCCGATCTGATCAAGGAGACGACCACCCAGACCTTCGTGAAGGACGTCATCGAGGAATCGAAGCGCCAGCCGGTGCTGATCGACTTCTGGGCGCCCTGGTGCGGCCCCTGCCGTCAGCTCACCCCGGTGCTGGAAAAGGCGGTTCGCGCGGCCAAGGGCAAGGTCAAGCTGGTCAAGATGAACATCGACGACCATCCGGCCATTCCGGGCCAGATGGGCATTCAGTCGATCCCGGCCGTGATCGCGTTCGTCGGCGGCCAGCCTGCCGACGGTTTCATGGGCGCCGTGCCGGAGAGCCAGATCAACGCCTTCATCGACAAGCTCACCAAGGGCATGACGGCGCCGGGCGAGCCGAATATCGCGGAAATCCTGCAGGAAGCCGAGGCCGTATTGGCAGAAGGCGATCCTGCCGGCGCCGCCCAGATCTATGCCGAGGTGCTCGGCTTCGACGCCACCAACATTGCCGCCCTTGCCGGGCTGGCGAAATGCTACGTCGCGACGGGCGCGATCGAGCAGGCCAAGCAGACGCTTGCAATGGTGCCGGAAACGAAGCGCAATGACGCCGCCGTCAAGGCAGTGCAGGCCTCGATCGACCTCGCCGAGCAGGCCCAGGCGGTCGGTCCGGTAGCCGAGCTCGAGCAGAAGCTCGCGGCAGACCCGCTCGACCATCAGGCCCGTTTCGATCTGGCGACCGCGCTCAACGCGCAGGGCAATCGCGCGGAGGCGACCAATCAATTGCTCGAGCTCGTCAAGCGCGATCGCAAGTGGAACGACGACGCCGCGCGCAGGCAGCTGGTGCAGTTCTTCGAAGCATGGGGCGGCGCCGACGAGGCCACCGTCGATGGGCGCAAGCGGTTGTCGACGATTCTTTTCTCGTAACCAGCATCGGGATCGCAGATGCCGATCAATGCCGAATATCTCGGACCCGGCGAGCTTCCCGAAATCATCCCGGTGTTCCCGCTGCCCGGCGCCCTGCTGCTGCCGCGCGGCCAGATGCCGCTCAATATTTTCGAGCCGCGCTATCTGGCGATGGTCGACGACGCGCTGCGTGATGGGCACCGGCTGATCGGAATGATCCAGCCGGATAGTGCCCACTCCAGGGACGAAGCGAGACCGACGCTGTTTCGCGTCGGCTGCGTCGGCCGCATCACCCAGCTCGCCGAATCCGGCGACGGCCGCTACATCCTCGAACTGACCGGCGTCGCGCGGTTCAAGGTGATCGAGGAGGTCACCGCGCTGACCGCGTACCGCCAATGCAAGGTTGATTTCTTTTCCTATGCCGACGATTTCGTCGCGCGCAAGGGCGAAGAGGCGGTGGACCGCGCAGCGTTGCTCGAAGTGCTGACGGATTTTCTCGAAGCCAACAATCTGAAGGTGGATTGGGAAGGCATCGAAAGCGCGCCGAACGAGGCGCTGGTCAATGCGCTCGCGATGATGTCGCCCTATGGGCCTGCGGAAAAGCAGGCCATGCTGGAAGCGCCCGATCTCAAGACCCGCGCCGAGATCCTGGTCGCGGTCACCGAGATGGATCTCGCCAAGAAGAGCACCAGCGGCGACACCGGATTGCAGTAGCGCGAGCGCTATTCCGGCAGTCCTGCCCTGCGCAAGCCGTCCGCAAACGTCGCGAGATCTTCCGCGCGGCGGATCGGAAGCCAATCCTTGAGATTGGAGATCCGCAGCGAAGGATTGAGCTCGCGCAACTGAGCCATTGCTCGCCTGCCCTCTTCCGGCCGGCCCGCCAGCGTGTGACTGGCCGCCGCGACGCCGGTCGCAAGCAGAAAACCTGGCAGATTGCTCGACGCCTTGTCCGCCAGCGATGACGCCGTTTCGAAACGCCCGGCGAACAGATGCGCAGCGGCCATTCCGGCCTGCATGCGATAGGTCTCCGGATCGAGCGGACTCAAGCGCATCGCCCGCACAAAGTGCTCGATGGCGCCGTCGGGTTCGCCGTGCCAGATCCGCAAAAAGCCACCGAGGAACCAGGCGGCCGCCAGGTTGGGATTGAGCATCACGGCCCGGTCGTGCAAGGCGATGCCGACATCGATCTCGCCGGTGAAGTGCGCCAGCGCATGGCCGCCACGCGCAAGCGCAACCGCATCGTCGCGCCCGAGTTCGACCGCCCGGCGAGCCAGGCGTGCGCCCTCGGCCGTTTCCTGCTTCGGATCGGTGCTCCAGCCATTTACTCTGCGCCAGAAACGGCACCATGCGGCAGCCCCGTAGGCCGAGGCAAAATCCGCATCCAGCTCGATCGCTTTCTCGAACAGGCGCAGCGCCTCGCCGATGACCTCCCGTGTTCCCCGATGCAGGTCCGCCATTCCGCGCAGGTAATAGTCGTAGGCGCCGAGGTTTTCCGTCGGCTTGCGCTTGGCGCGCTCGATCTCGGCGCGTTCCAGCTCAGGCGCGATCGCGCCGACGACGCTGGTGGCGATCTGGTCCTGCAGTTCGAAGATGTCATCGAGGTTGCCTTCGAAGCGCTCTGCCCACAGATGCGTTCCGGCTGACGCATCGATCAGCTGGCCGGTGATGCGCACCCGGTTCGCGGCCTTGCGCACGCTGCCTTCCAGCACGTAGCGCACGCCGAGCTCGCGGCTGATTTGTTTCACGTCCACGGCGCGGCCCTTGTAGGTGAAGCTCGAATTGCGCGCGATCACGAACAGCCAGCGGATGCGCGACAACGCGGTGATGATCTCTTCCACCACGCCGTCGGCAAAATACTCCTGCTCGGCGTCGCCGCTCAGATTCTGGAAAGCGAGGACGGCGATCGACGGCTTGTCGGGAAGGGCGGGCGGCGGTGCGGCAGATTCATCCGGTGCGGCGACATCCACCTTTGGTGATTGGAAGCTATCCTGTGCGCCGGCTTGCCTGACTTCACCGACGAACCTGAATCCCTTGCGGGCGACGGTGCGGACCAGGCGCTGGTCCCCGCCATTGTCGCCGATCGCCTTGCGGACCGCATTGATATGGCTGGTCAGCGTCGACTCGGAAACGATCCGTCCGTGCCATACCGCATCGAGCAGATTGTCCTTGCTGACCACGTGCTCGCGGTTCTGGACCAGATGGACGAGCAAGTCGAAGACCTGCGGACCGATGGCGATGGCCCGCGACGACCGGGTGAGTTCCCGCCGGTCAAGGTCGAGCAGATAATCTTCAAACAGAAACTGCACGGCGGCACTCCATCACCGCTGGCGCGGGCGCCGGGGCGGACGGGCTGAGACGGTCCTTTCCGGGCAAGTCATTGATAGCACGGCATTCCCCGGCAGCCAGCGCCTGCCGCGCGAACTTTTTATGAAGCGGAGGCCTGTGGGGCGACGGCCGCTTTGGACAGATAACCAAGGCAAATCCAAGCGTAGTCCAACGCAGCTGCAAGGCTTTCCGGCCCGCCAGCAGGCATCGTCCGGGTATCGCAGCGGCCCGTTGGCGGGCCTCCACAGGAGAGCGGACATGAAAATCGTCGTTATCGGAGGCAGCGGCCTCATCGGAACCAAACTGGGCGCCATCCTCACGAAGCAAGGCCACGAAGTTGTCGCGGCCTCCCCGAGCACCGGCGTCAACACCATCACGCGCGAGGGGCTGGCTGAAGCGCTGTCCGGCGCGCAGGTGGTTGTCGACGTCGTGAACGCACAATCGTGGGAGCCCAAGGCGGTGCTGGAATTCTTCGAGACTTCCAGCCGCAATG
>PNLC01000485.1 GCA_013822885.1 Bradyrhizobium sp. | reverse complement strand
ACGGGCCCGACCATGCTGACGCCGAAGGCGAGCGGCGCCGGCGCCGGATGCATCTGCAGCTCTTCGTTGAAGATGTAGTGCTGCACCGAGCTCCAGCCGGTGCCGCCATATTCCTTCGGCCAGTGCGAAACGCCCCAGCCCTTCTTGTTCAGGATGCGCCACCAGGCGACCATCTCGTCCTTGGAGAGGTGACGGCCCTCGACCATCTTGCGCCGTGTTTCCGGCGGCACGTTGTCCTTGAAGAAGGCCCGCACCTCCTCACGAAACGCCATTTCTTCCTTGCTGAAAGCGAGATCCATCGGATCCTCCTTGTGAGCGAATTAGATTCTTAACGCGAACTCTCATCTCTCGTCGTCCCTGCGAACGCAGGGAGCCATAACCACTGTCGTTAACGTTGCAAAAGCCGTCTCCCAAACTGCCCCAAACCAGGGCCGCGGCGTATGGGTCCCGGCTCAAGGCCGGGACGACGGCGAGGTTAGGAACGACCTCCTGTTGCGAATTGTTGTTTCTGTGAAGCGCCTTGTTGCGGCGATTGCTGCATGCGCAGTTCGTGGCGCGAGAGCTTGCCGACGGGGGTACGCGGCAGCTCATCGACGAAATCGAGCGCGGCCGGCAGCTCGTGCTTGCCGAGCTTGCCGGCGAGGAAGGCGCGCAATTCATCCAGCGTGAAGGAATTTGCGCCATCGCGCAGCTTGATGAAGGCCTTGGCGGCCTCGCCGCGGTAATCGTCCGGAATGCCGATCACGATCACCTCCTGCACCGAGGGATGGGTGTAGATCGCCTGCTCGATCATCTGCGGATAGACGTTGAAGCCGCCGGAGATGATCATGTCCTTCTTGCGGTCGACCAGGTAGAAATAGCCGTCGGCGTCCATGTAGCCGATGTCGCCGGTGAGGAAGCGGTCGCCGACAAAGGCGTCCGCGGTTTCGGCTGGCCGGTTCCAGTAGCCTTTGGTGACGTTCGGGCCGCGGATGCGGATCTCGCCGACCTCGCCCACCGGCATCAATTTGGTCGAATCTTCCAGCGACACCACGTCCATCTCGATGCCGGGCAGCATCAGGCCGATCGAGCCGGGCTTGTCCGGGCCTTCCTTCGGGTGGGCGGTGCCGGGCGAGCAGGTCTCGGTCATGCCCCAGCCGCTCTTCAGCTTCATGCCGACCCGCCGCTCCAGGATGCGGGCGACCTCGACG
Organism: Bradyrhizobium sp.; assembly: GCA_013822885.1. Taxonomy (GTDB): domain Bacteria; phylum Pseudomonadota; class Alphaproteobacteria; order Rhizobiales; family Xanthobacteraceae; genus Bradyrhizobium. Next base: position 2,547 of record PNLC01000485.1, on the reverse strand, counting down.
GGCAGAGGCGCGCCGCCGGAGCCGACGCTGACCAGGGAGGATAAATCGCGCTTGTCCAGATCAGGCAAGGCGGCAATCGCGATCCACATCGTCGGCACGCCGGGAAACGCGGTGGCGCGCTTGACCTCGATGTCGCGCATGACCGCGTCAACATCGAAGCGCTGGTGCAGCGAGATCAAATTGCCGCGGCGGATCGACGACAGCAGCACCACCGTCAGCGCGTAGATGTGGAATAGCGGCAGCACGCAGATCACGCGCTCGACCGCATTGCGTTCGAGCCGCGCCGGCTTGCCCCAGACGTCGTAGACCGAAACCGCCGACGTCAGATTGCCGTGGCTCAACATCGCGCCCTTGGGCAATCCGGTGGTGCCGCCGGTATATTGCAGCAGCGCCACGTCGTCGGCAGTGATGGCAGGCCATTGCGTCGGCTTCGCCGCGCCGTCGATGAATTGCTGGTGGGTAATGATGGCGGGATGATCGGGCAGCGCCGCTTGCTGTGTGCCGACCTTGCCCCAATTGTCGTCCTCGCAAACGATCAGGCGGTCGAGCAGGCCCTTGTCGAGAAACTTCAGCGCGGTCGGCAGCAGCGCCGAGAGGTTGGACGTGACGAGCACGCGCGCGCCGGAGTCCGACAGCTTGTGCGACAGCGCGATCTCGCCGTCGAGCGGCGACAGGTGCACGATTCGGGCGCCGGCCTTCAGCGCACCGAAGAAATTGACGGGATGATCTGGCGTATTGCCGAGGAACAGCGCGACCGAATGGCCCTTGCCGTAGCCGGCACGAAGAAAGGCGCTGGCGGCAATCTCGACCTTGTCTTCCAGATCGCTGTAGCTGATCGGTCGGTCGCGAAACTCGAGCGCCGGCCGTGCCCCGTACTCGGCGGCCGCCTGCGACAGCAAATCCGGCAGCGTGCCGCGCGGGATCGGATCATCCCAGCGGACGCCTTCCGGATAGAACTGTTCGCCGGGATGGGTCATGCGGTTCAACAGTAGAAGATGTCATTCCGGGGCGTCCGAAGGACGAACCCGGAATCTCGAGGTTCCGGGTTCGCGCGTTGCGCGCCCCGGAACGACGTGGAGAGAGAGTGGCAATAACCCATCAAGCCGCCTTCGACGCCTGGGCCAGCGACGCAAACGTCTTGCCTTCCGCGGCGAGACGCTTGAGCAGCGGCGCCGGTTCGAGCGAGGGATCGTTGGTCTCCTTGGCGTAGTACGACAGCCGGTCGGCGATGTGCTTCAGCCCGACCTGGTCGGCGTAGAACATCGGGCCGCCGCGGTAGATCGGCCAGCCGTAGCCATAGAGCCAGATCACATCGATATCGCTCGGCCGCGCCGCGATCTTCTCTTCGAGGATCCGCGCGCCCTCGTTGATCATCGGGTACATCATGCGCTCGAGGATTTCGTCGTCGCTGATGACGCGCTTCTTGCGACCGAGGCGCTGCAGCGTCTCGTCGATCAGCTTCTCGACTTCCGGATCGGGCAACGCCGCGCGCGAGCCGCCTTCATACTTGTAGTAGCCCTTGCCGGTCTTCTGGCCGAAGCGTCCGGCCTCGCACAACGCATCGGCGATTTCCGACTTGATGCCGCGATCTTTCCGCGAGCGCCAGCCGATATCGAGGCCGGCGAGATCGCTCATCGCGAACGGGCCCATCGGCATGCCGAACTTCGTCACCACAGCATCGACCTGCTGCGGCAACGCGCCCTCGAACAGCAGCTTTTCCGACTGCTTGCCGCGCTGCGCCAGCATGCGGTTGCCGACGAAGCCGTCGCAGACGCCGACCACGGCCGGGACCTTCGCGATCTTGCGCGCGATCGACACCGCCGTCGTCAAGGCATCCGGCGCGGTCTTGTCGGCGCGCACGATCTCGCACAGCTTCATGACGTTGGCCGGCGAGAAGAAGTGCATCCCGAGTACGTCCTGCGGACGTTTTGTCACTTTCGCGATCTCGTCGATGTTGAGATAGGAGGTATTCGAAGCCAGCACCGCACCCGGCTTGGCGTGCTTGTCGAGCGCCTCGAACACTTCCTTCTTCACCGCCATGGTCTCGAACACGGCTTCGATCACCAGGTCAGCGTCCTTGACGTTCTCCAGGCCGACCACGCCCGTGATCAGGCCCATGCGCTTGGCCGGCGCATCGGCCGGGATGCCGCCGCGCGCGGCGGTCGCCTCGTAGTTCTTCTGCATCACGCCCATGCCGCGCTTGAGCTGCTCCTCGCCGGTCTCGATCAGTGTGACCGGGATACCGGCGTTGGCAAAGGACATCGCAATGCCGCCGCCCATGGTGCCGGCGCCGATGATGGCGACGCGATCGACCTTGCGCGGCTTGGTGCCCTCGGGAACGCCGTCGATCTTGGCGGCTTCGCGCTCGGAGAAGAAAGCATAACGCTGCGCCTTCGACTGGTCGCTCGACACCAGCTTGAGGAAACCCTCGCGCTCCTTCTTCAGGCCTTCGTCGAACGGCAGGTCGATGGCGGCGCCGACCGCATCCGCTGCCGCAAACGGCGCTTCCAGCCCGCGGGCCTTCTTGGTGAGGGCTGCGACCGCATT
>PNLC01000484.1 GCA_013822885.1 Bradyrhizobium sp. | reverse complement strand
GCCTATATCCCGAATCGGGATGTTGGGCTCGCCGAGCCACTGGCGCAGGCCGAGAAGGCCATGTGTCGACGAGATTTTCACTGTCGGGCCAACAGGCCCGGCGCAAGCGGAAGAAGATTGACGCCATGCAGGTCACCGAAACCCTCGCCGAGGGATTGAAGCACGAGTTCAAGATCAGCGTTCCCGCATCGGACCTCGATGCCAAGGCGGACGCCAAGCTGGTCGATCTCAAGGACAAGGTGAAGCTCAACGGCTTCCGTCCCGGCAAGGTGCCGGTGAGCCACCTGAAGAAGGTGTATGGCCGCTCTGTCATGGCCGAGACCATCGACCAGACCATCCGCGACACCAACACGCAGATCTTCACCGATCGCGGCTTCCGCCTCGCGACCGAGCCGAAGATCACCATGCCGACCGAGCAGAAGGAGGTCGAGGAGCTGCTCGCCGGCAAGACCGACCTGACCTACACGGTTGCGATCGAGGTGGTGCCGACGATTCAGCTCGCCGATTTCAAGTCGTTCACCGTCGAGAAGCCGGTGGTCGATGTGAGCGACGCCGACGTCGATGACGCGATCAAGCGCATCGCCGACCAGAACAAGCCCTATGCCGCGAAGGAAGATGGTGCCAAGGCCGAAACCGGCGACCGCGTCACCATCAGCTTCAAGGGCAGCATCAACGGCGAACTGTTCGACGGCGGCACCGGCGAGGGCATCCCGGTCGTGATCGGCACCGGACAATTCATTCCGGGCTTCGAGGAGCAACTGGTCGGCATGGCGGTCGGCGAGACCCGTACGCTGAAAGTGTCGTTCCCCAAGAACTACGCCAGCGAGAAGCTCGCCGGCCAGCCGGCCGAGTTCGAGACCACCGCAACCCTGATCGAAGCGCCCGGCGAGACCAAGATCGACGACGAATTCGCCAAGACGCTCGGGCTGGAATCGCTCGACAAGCTGAAGGAAGCCGCGCGCGAGCGCCTGGTCGCCGAGTTCGCCGGTGCCACGCGCCAGCGCGTCAAGCGCGCGCTGCTCGACCGTCTCGACGACAGCCACAAATTCGAAGCGCCGCCGTCGCTGATCGAGGAAGAGTTCAACCTGATGTGGAACTCGATCAAGGCCGAGATGGAATCCTCGGGCAAGACCTTTGCCGACGAGAACACCACCGAGGACGCCGCGAAGGAAGAATACCACAAGATCGCCGATCGTCGTGTGCGGCTCGGCCTCGTGCTGTCGGAGATCGGCGAGAAGAACAAGATCACCGTGACCGACGACGAGGTCGGCCGCGCCGTGATCGAGCGCGCACGCCAGATGCCTGGCCGCGAAAAGGAAGTCTGGGACTACTATCGCAACAACGCCAATGCACTGGCCCAGCTTCGTGCGCCGATCTATGAAGACAAGGTGGTCGACTTCATCCTCGAACTCGCGACCGTGACCGAAAAGAAGGTCTCGCGCGAAGACCTGTTCAAGGAAGAAGACGAGAAGAGCGCGGCCTGACCGGTTTGGTCGGACCAATGTTAATGATGAACGGCGAAACCGTCATGGCTGCGGCATCCGCAGCTATGACATCGCCGCCGAATCAGTTTGAATTTCTCCAAGTTCGGCACGCGATGGCCCGGCCTTGTCGTCGGGAAATTGGCTCATATCTGTGAGCGGCTCGCTTGAGGTGAGTTCTGTGTTGAAGTCCCTGCATCACGGGACGTTCGTCCGCGCGCGGCAATGCATGCCGGCCCTTTGACTGGCCGGGCTTGCCGATGGATGTTCGCCCACCGCCTGATCGTTATCTTTCTCTACCTAACCCTTGGGGTGACTAATGCGCGATCCCGTTGAAACCTACATGAACCTCGTGCCGATGGTGGTCGAGCAGACCAACCGCGGTGAACGCGCCTACGATATTTTCTCGCGGCTTCTGAAGGAGCGCATCATTTTCGTCACCGGCCCTGTCGAGGACGGCATGTCCACGCTGACGGTCGCGCAGCTGCTGTTCCTCGAAGCTGAGAATCCGAAGAAGGAAATCTCGATGTACATCAACTCGCCCGGCGGCGTGGTGACATCGGGGCTTGCGATCTACGACACCATGCAGTTCATCCGTCCGCCGGTGTCGACGCTGTGCACCGGGCAGGCGGCTTCGATGGGCTCGCTGCTGCTCGCAGCCGGCGAAAAGGACATGCGCTTCTCGCTGCCGAATTCCCGCATCATGGTGCACCAGCCCTCCGGCGGCTTCCAGGGCCAGGCGACCGACATCATGCTGCATGCGCAGGAGATCCTGAATCTCAAGAAGCGCCTCAACGAGATCTACGTGAAGCACACCGGGCAGACCTACAAGGCGATCGAGGATGCGCTGGAGCGCGACAAGTTCCTGACCGCCGAAATGGCCCGCGACTTCGGCATTGTCGACAAGGTGATCGAGCGGCGGCCGGAGGAAACGTCAGCGACAAAAACCCCGTAAGGTTACGGGGTTAGCGCATTGCGTTCACCTTAATGGTTGGTTGAATTGGCAATTGAGCCCGCGCGCGGCGCATTTGTGCGCCGTACAGGCGGGAAGTTCCGCTTTCGTGCCGGTTTTATGGCGTGGCAATACCGCAACGCTGGGCTGATTTCGTCGACTTATCCTCACGCCAAGGCCGAAAATCACGCTATTGTCACGTTATCGGGTCGGCTCCCGATTAGCGAATTCTTGATAGTCGGGTGTCAGCATGGTTGGCTGTATGGGATCAGTTGGGATCGCGGGATTCTAGCGAGCCGTGATTCGCACGGCGCGTAATTGGTTAAGGGTCTTTTCTGGTACGGAATTTGCTCTATCTACCTTTAGGCCGGTGTCGTGCCGGAATGGGTCGATCGGGTAACGGATCGAACGGCGGACGGAGACGAGAATGAGTAAGGTTGGCACGAGCGACTCCAAGAACACGCTGTATTGCTCGTTCTGCGGCAAGAGCCAGCACGAAGTCCGCAAACTGATCGCGGGTCCGACGGTATTCATCTGCGATGAGTGCGTCGAACTCTGCATGGACATCATCCGTGAGGAGAACAAGTCCTCGCTCGTGAAGTCGCGCGACGGCATTCCGACGCCGAAGGAAATCTGCAAGGTGCTGGACGACTACGTGATCGGCCAGAGCCATGCCAAGAAGGTGCTGTCGGTCGCCGTCCACAATCACTACAAGCGGCTGAACCACCAGACCAAGCACAACGACGTCGAACTGGCGAAGTCGAACATCCTGCTGATCGGTCCGACCGGCTCGGGCAAGACGCTGCTGGCGCAGACGCTGGCGCGCATCCTCGACGTGCCGTTCACGATGGCGGATGCGACGACGCTGACCGAAGCCGGTTACGTCGGCGAGGACGTCGAGAACATCATCCTGAAGCTGTTGCAGTCGGCCGACTACAACGTCGAGCGCGCGCAGCGCGGCATCGTCTACATCGACGAAATCGACAAGATCAGCCGCAAGTCCGACAACCCGTCGATCACCCGCGACGTGTCGGGTGAGGGCGTGCAGCAGGCGCTGCTGAAGATCATGGAAGGCACGGTCGCCTCCGTGCCTCCGCAGGGCGGCCGCAAGCACCCGCAGCAGGAGTTCCTGCAGGTCGACACCACCAATATCCTGTTCATCTGCGGCGGCGCCTTCTCAGGGCTCGAGAAGATCATCTCGGCGCGCGGACGTTCGACCTCGATCGGTTTCGCCGCCCAGGTTCTGGCGCCCGAAGACCGCCGCACCGGCGAGATCTTCCGCCATGTCGAGCCGGAGGACCTTCTGAAGTAC
>PNLC01000483.1 GCA_013822885.1 Bradyrhizobium sp. | reverse complement strand
TATGATTGCAATGATGCACCCGGCCAGGATGCCGAGGATGTTGTAGGTCAGTCCGTCGCGCTTGACCGCGTTGCGGATCTCCAGCTGCATCACCGGAACGCCAGAGAGCTGGGCATTGAGACCGCTGCCCGACAGATCGTCGGCCATGATCTTCCGCATTTCGCCGACTACCTTGCCGAGGTCGTTTGAGGAAACCACGCCTGGTTCGAGCGACAGCACGACCAGGGCCAGCGTTCCGTCCTCCGACAGCAGCTTGCCGCGAATGATCTCGTTGACCTTGACGGTTTCGATAAACTTGTCGTAGGCCGTGCCCTCCGGCAGTTCCGGCGGGAACAGCGCCGCCGGCAGCTTGCCGGATTCCGGCGCCTGCCGCGCCGAAAACAGCGAGACCAGGCCGCGCACGCCCTCGACCAGTTGCAGGTCGGTGACCATGTCCCGGATCTTCTCAAGATTCTCGCGCGCCAGCAGCGTTTTGCCTTCGACCACGACCAGAACGTCGAATTCGGTCGCCGGGAACCGCTTGGTGACAGCCTCGTACTGCTTGTAGTCCTTGGAGTCGGAACGGAACAACTGGCTCAGCGAGTCGTCGATCTTGATCCGGTAGATCCCGAAGATCGCAGCCACGATCAGCACGGCCAGGATGACCATCGACAGGATCGGCGCCTTGACCGCGATCAGCCCCATGCGCTCGAGACCAAAGGCAATGCTCTTGCCCGGCGGCGGCGGCTCCTCGATGGCTTCGACGTGGACGTGACTTTCGGAGTTCTTGTCGAGCATACCCTGTCCAGTTCTCACGTCGGCCTGTTGGCGCAGCCTGTCTTTTTATGCAGCTTGGTCGGGGTACGCGACGCGGCTTGTCCAGCCCTGTCGATCGGCGCTAGCCCTTGAAATTACGCGGTAAATTAACCGGCGCCGTTTTACAGGCCCGGACCCCATCCGGCAAGCGTGCGGGGTGGGGTAAATCGGCGTCGGGATCACGAAAATGCGCGTCAAGTCTCTGATTTGCCACACTCGGTGAAGATGGCTCAGGGGACCGGAGTTGCCGCAATCCGCGGCGGCGAACCGGTGCCGCTCTCATCCTTCAGGACAACGCCGGTGACGTGCCGCTTCAAGCCTTCACGAACCAGCCATGCGATCTTGAAGGCGGCTTCATCATAGCCCAGGCCGGCGCCGTGAATGTTGGACACGCAATTGCGCTTCTCGTCGGTGAGGCCGATGCGCGGCGCGAAGGTCAGATAGACGCCGAGGCTGTCGGGCGCCGACAGGCCGGGACGCTCGCCGATCAGCATCGCCACCATCCGCGCACCGAGTGCAGCGCCGATCTCATCGCCCAGCGCCACGCGCGCGCCTGAGGCAATCACGACGTTGCCGACCCGGATGCCCGCCTCCGCCAGGCGCGGGCCGAGATGGCGGACCAGTTCGACCGCGTGAATATTGACGGCCGCCGGCGACAGGCCATCGCCGATCACGATTGCCAGTTCGCTCGCGCCTCCGCCCAGCGCCGCCAGCCCACGGCGGGAAGCCTGATCGAGCATGCGCCCGAGGTCGGGACGGCGCAGATAGTTGCTCCTCGCGCCCGCCTGGCTGGAAACCTGACTGGCCTGCAATCCGAGGCCGGCCAGTCCGGCCGCCAGCGTCGTGACATCGAAGGCGGTGTGCACCGCGTCGCGGGCGCGCGCGTGGTCGAGGGTAAAGGCAAGCAGCGCGTCGGTCGTCATGCTGGCGCCTGATCGGCCAAGGCCGACGCGCGCCGGCGTCAATTCCCGCAGGTCTGCGAGCGAACGGGTCGGCGGCCCCGGCGTTTTCATCATTGGCTACTCGGCTGGGACCGAAGCCTCGCGCAGCCGGATCGAATAGTTCGACGCGTTCTGCTGACCGACCGAGGCGGCGCGCGCGAACATGATCAGGTGATGCGCGATCAGCGCCGGGCCGATCAGGCCCTCGATGTCGCCGCGGCGGAGCCGGCCGAGCGCGAACTTCCAGAACACTCTTCTGTAGTCGCCGAGCACGCCGACTTTCCAGAAGATGTTCCTGAGCAAGATCAGGCCGCGCTTGATGTTGGCCCAGCTCTTCTGCTCGGGTGTGATCGGCACCTTGATACGCCGGGCATAGGTGTAGTCGCATTGATACTGGTAGCGCGCAAACAGCTTTTCGGGCTGGTAGGATATTTCCATGCACTTGCGCCAGGACTCGACCACCTGATCGTAGGGCAACAGAAACTTGACATTGGAATCGCGGCCATCGTCGTCGTTGATCAGCCGGCCCTCGCGCTCCAACCGGTCCCACAACGGCGTCTGCGGCAGCGCCTGCAACAGGTTGATCGTGAGCAGCGGGATCTGCGACTCCTCGACGAATCGCAGCAACGCATCGCCGGTTTCCGGCTTGTCGGTGTCGAGCCCCATGATGATGCCGGAGACGACTTCCATGCCATAGGAGTTGATGGTGCGAATGCCTTCCAGGATCGGAACCATCATGTTGTGGTCCTTGTGCATCGCCTTCAGCGCGTCGGGATCGGGCGTCTCGATGCCGCAGAACACGGTGACGAAGAACGCCTCGCGCATCTTCTCCAGGATCTCGGGACGCTTGGCGATGTTGAGCGTCGCCTCGCAGGCGAGCCGCATCACGTAGCCTGTCCGCTTCTGCCATTCGACCAGATGCGGCAGCAAGTCCAGCGCCGCCTTGCGGTTGCCGATGAAATTGTCGTCGACGAAATAAACGGACCCAGTGACGCCGCATTCCCTCAGCTTGTCGAGTTCGGCGATGATCTGCTGCGGCGACTTCAGGCGAGGGTTGCGGCCATAGAGACCGGGGATGTCGCAGAACTCGCACTGATAGGGACAGCCACTCGAATACTGGATGCTGCCGAGGAAGTATTTCTTCACCTCCGCCAGTTCGTAGGCCGGGATCGGGAAGTCGGTCATGGCCAGGCGATCACTGGTCTTCAGCACGACCTGCTGCTCGGGACGCGATGGATCGCGCGCCAGCCGGGTAATGAGTTCGTTGGTGGCGTCCCCGAGTTCGCCGACATGGAGGTAATCGAAGGACGGATAATAGTCCGGACACGCGCTCACCGACGGCCCGCCGATCGCGACCGCCAGATCGAACGCATGCGCGCGGCGGCAGATGTCGTTCATCTGCTGGCGCTGGATGTGCATGCCACTGACGAAAACCGCTTCCGCCCACTCGAAATCTTCTGTGGTGGCGGGGCGAATGTTCTCGTCGATGAAACGGACCGGCCAGTTGGCCGGAAGGTAGGCCGCGATCAGCAGAAGGCCCTGCGGCGGCATGAAAGCCTGCACGCCATCGGTCAGCGGATAGGCGTGCTCGAACGTACCGAAAGAAGACGTGTAGCGCGGAAAGATGCACAGGATGCGGCGCGCCGTCTCGATGCCTTCAGCTCTCATCAAACTTCCTCAGACAAAGCTTCCGCAAATCTAAGCACGACATTGAAATCTGGGCCAGAAATTCTTCGAGAATGTGGCCGTGTTCCACGCGCGCATGGCAGTCGGTTCTAACCCGCGCGAGGTTCAAAGGTTGCATCGCAACCGGGGCCCACCAGCAGCAGCCAGTCAGGCGATCAGCCGGGAGGCAAATTCGGGCAGCAGGCCCGCGCTGCCCGCAAGCCGGAAGTTGGCGTCGGCAAGGCCGGTACGAACCAGCCAGTCGTCGAACTCGGGCGCCCGCCTCAATCCGAAGAGGTCGCGGATATAGAGGGCATCGTGGAACGAGGTTGACTGATAGTTCAA
>PNLC01000482.1 GCA_013822885.1 Bradyrhizobium sp. | reverse complement strand
AGGAGCGTGCGCACCGAACCGCTCGACGGCGACCGCGTGCTGATCGTGTCCGGCTTCACGCCCGGCAAGCGGATCGTGTCGCAAGGCGCGGACCTGCTCGATCACGTCCGCTGAGGAGGCGCGCATGTTCACATTCCTGGTCAGCGCCTCGCTCCGCAATCGCCTTCTCGTTCTGGCGATGGCCGCTATCCTCGTGCTTCTCGGCGCCTATACCGCGCGGCAGTTGCCCGTCGATGTGTTTCCGGACCTCAACCGCCCGACCGTCACCATCATGACGGAATCGGAAGGTTACGCCCCGCCGGAAGTCGAGCAACTCGTCAGCTTCCCGATCGAAACCCAGATGAACGGCGTGCCCGGTGTCAGCCGGGTACGCTCGGTCTCGGGCATCGGGCTTTCGATCGTCTACGTCGAGTTCGATTGGGGAACCGATATCTTCCGTAACCGCCAGCTGGTCGCGGAACGTCTCGCACAGGTGCAGAGCCAGCTTCCCCTGAACGTCACCCCGCAGATCGGCCCCATCAGTTCGATCATGGGCCAGATCCTCCTGATCGCGGTGACGTCGAAGACGGCCTCGCCGATGGAAGTGCGCGAGATTGCGGACTTCACGATCAGGCCGCGGCTGCTTGCCGTGCCCGGCGTGGCCCAGGTGATCCCGATCGGCGGCGAGGTCCGTCAGTACCGCATTGCGCCGCTGCCTTCGGCGCTGCGCGCGCTCGGCGTAAGCTACGAGCAGATGGAGGTGGCGCTCAGGCAATTCGGCACCAACACCGGCGGTGGGTTCACCGACCAGAACGCCCGCGAATTCCTGATCCGCAATATCGGGCGCACGACGAGCCTGGAAGACCTGCGCAACATCGTCGTCACCACCATCGAGGGGCGCCCTATCCTGCTGCGGCAGGTGGCGAACGTCGACTTCGCACCCAAGGTCAAGCGCGGCGACGCCGGCTACATGAGCAAGCCCGCCGTGATCGTCTCGGTCGAGAAACAGCCCAATGTCGACACGGTGAAGCTGACCCAACAGATCACGCAGGTGCTCGCGGAGCTTGAGCCCAGCCTGCCCTCCGGCGTAAAGGCCAACGAGATCATATTCAGGCAGGCGAGCTTCATCGAAAACTCGATCCAGAACGTGGAGCGGGTACTGCTCGAAGCCGCCCTTGTCGTCGCCATCATCCTGTTCGCGTTTCTTCTCAACTGGCGCACGACGGCCATTTCGCTGACAGCGATCCCGGTATCGATCCTGACCACCGCCATCATCTTCAAGCTGCTTGGCCTGTCGATCAACACAATGACGCTGGGCGGCCTTGCGATCGCCATCGGCGAACTGGTCGACGACGCCGTCGTCGACGTCGAGAACATCTTCCGCCGGCTGCGTGAGAACAGGGAGCAAGGCAATCCCCGCTCCGTGTTCGACGTGGTGGTTTCCGCATCCAACGAAGTGCGGTCGGGCATCGTCTACGCCACGATGATAATCGTCCTCGTGTTCGTGCCCCTGTTTGCGCTTTCCGGCATCGAAGGGCGGCTGTTCGCCCCGCTCGGCCACGCCTACATCATCTCGATCCTCGCGAGCCTGTTCGTCTCGATCACCCTCACGCCCGTGATGGCCTATTACTTGCTGCCGGGAATGAAACGCCTTGCGGAACGGGAGAGCTGGCTCGTTCGCAAGCTCAAATCCGTCAACCACGCCGCGCTCCGGTTCGCCCTGGCGCACAGGGGATTGCTGCTCGGGGTCACAACACTGGCGGTGCTGGGCGCCGGCGTGGGCGCGCTCGGTCTCAATCGCGCGTTCCTTCCGGCCTTCAATGAAGGCACGTTCACGATCAATATCGCGTTCAACCCGGGAGTCTCGCTTTCCGAGTCCACGCGCGTGGGCTCGATCGCCGAGCGCCTTCTGCTCGACGTGCCCGAGGTGATCAGCGTCGGAAGGCGCACCGGGCGCGCGGAACTGGACGAGCACGCCGAAGGCATCCATTCGTCCGACCTCGAAGTCGATCTCAAGCGCTCGCAGCGGCCGAAGCCCGAGATCGTCGCGGACATCCGCTCCCGGCTTTCAGTGCTGCCGCTCTCGGTCAATGTCGGGCAACCGATATCGCACCGGCTCGACCATCTGCTCTCGGGCGTCCGCGCCGAGCTGGCCCTGAAGCTGTTTGGTGACGATCTCGACACGCTGCGGAACAGCGCGGAAGAACTCCGCTTGCGGCTCTCGAAGATCGAAGGCATCCAGGATCTGCAGGTCGAAAAGCAGGTCCGGATTCCGCAACTCGAGATCCGCGTCGATTATACCCGCGCCGCGCTCTACGGCGTGCAGCCGGGCGCCGTGACCGATCAGTTGTCGCGGCTGTCGAGCGGACGCGTCATCTCGCGGGTGATCGACGGCTACAAGCGTTACGACGTCGTGATGCGGCTGCCCGACCAGCTACGCACCACCGAGAAGCTCGGCGACCTCCTGATCAAGACGCCGTCGGGATGGATCCCCGCGCGTCAGATCGCGGACGTGAAGGAGACCGACGGGCCAAACCAGATCCTGCGGGAGAACGGCCGAAGGCGCATCGTCATCCTCGCGAACTCGGACGGCAAGACCGACATGGCGGAGATCGTGCGCCGCATTCGGGCCGAGCTTGACGCTGTGAGCCTGCCGCAGGGCGTCACCGCGAGCCTTGAGGGAACATTCCAGGCCCAGGAGGAAGCGAGCCGCAGGATCGGCATCCTTTCGGTGGTTTCGCTCGCGCTGATCTTTGCGATCCTCTACAGCCGTTACCGCTCCGCCGTGCTGGCCCTGATCATCATGGGCGGCGTGCCACTGGCGCTGATCGGCTCAGTCGCGGCGCTGGCGCTGACCGGTCAGCCGCTGTCCGTCGCCAGCATGGTCGGTTTCATCACGCTGGCGGGGATCGCAACCCGCAACGGCATTCTCAAGATCAGCCACTACATCAATCTCGCTTTGCGGGAGGGAATGGCGTTCGGGCCGGAGCTTGTGGTCCGCGGCAGCCTCGAACGCATGACGCCCGTCCTGATGACGGCGCTGTCCGCGGGCCTGGCACTCCTGCCGCTGCTGATCGCGGCCGACGAGCCGGGCAAGGAGATCCTGCACCCGGTCGCGGTGACGATCTTCGGCGGGCTTGTCAGCGCAACATTGCTCGATGCGCTGATCACGCCCGTGCTGTTTCTCATGTTCGGCAGGAAGCCGCTGATGCGGCTGATGCAACGGCAGTCCGACGAGCAACTCGGAGATCGTGCCGCCTCGCATTCCTACTAATCGTTCCCGTCTTGAAAAGGAGACTACGGATGAAGTTCAGATATCTCACGCTCGGTGTTGCCATGCTGGCCACCCTGCCCGCCTACGCACACGACGCCAAAAGCCTGCATGGCGGCCGTCTCGCCGATGCCGGCCCTTACCACGTGGAACTGGTCGCGAAGGAAAAAGCGATTGATGTCTTCATTGTCGGCGAGAATGGCAAGCCGGTTGATCCAAAGGGCTTCAAGGCCATCGCCATCTTCACTCTGGGCGGAAAAGCCGAGCGCATCACGCTTGCGCCTTCGGAGAAGGATAGGCTCAGCGGAACGGCGGCCACCGCGCTGCCGGCCAATGCCAAGGGCGCGGTTCAGCTCACAGCGCCGGACGGCAAGACGGCGACGGCGCGATTCGATTGATGCACTCCCCCCCGTCATATGTGGACGGCCCCTATTGGCAAGCCCTTTTTGACGTGTCGAACGAGTTGGTCTGCTTCGGTCATATGTCCGGCCTGTTGGTGC
>PNLC01000481.1 GCA_013822885.1 Bradyrhizobium sp. | reverse complement strand
GGTTCGTCGCTGATGCCCGCGACCGAGATGAGATTTGGTTCGGTGATCGCCAGCACCTTGAACATCGAGCCCATGCCGCCGCGGCCGCTGTCGATCAGCCGCTTCAGCGCGCCCGAAATATCGGCGGATATCTCCGGCGTGGTTTTTGCCATCAGTGCGACGGCGCGGGTCTCGATGCCGAGCCGCTTGAGGAAATCGCCCTGCGTCACCGGTCCGTGGACGCGCGCGCCGACATCTTCTGCCGCGCGCGCCAGCGCCTGGAAATCGACATGCGCCGTCACGTCGGCCTGGCCAGGATTTTTCAGCGGATCGGCATAGCTGTGGCGTGCGATGGCCTGGAAGGTGTCGCCGGCATCGCTGCGCAGATGCCCGTAATCGATGATCAGTGCGGCGCCGTCCTGGTGGCGGACCCGCGCTGCGATCTTCATCATCTCGGTGTCCAGGCGCCATTCGAACACGGCGCCGATCGGGGCCGCACGCACCAGCGGCGGCAGCAGCACTTCGAAGCGCGGCATCGGTTCGACGTCGAAGCCGAACACCAGGTTATCGTCGCTGTCGATATCGACCACGCGCTCATGCCAGCCGGTCTCGCGCCTGACCATCTGATGGATCGGCAGGACGTCGAAATATTCGTTGGCAAGTATGATCGCGGGCCCTTCAGGCACCTCGTCGAGGTGGTTATGCCAGGTGATGTTGCGAACGCCAGATAGTGTCGCCTGCTGTCTCTCGCGCAGCACCGGATTGATCTCGATGAGGTGGATGCTGAGCGACTGATAGAGCGGCGGCAGCACCCGGAGCGCACGCAGCGCATCCGACATCATGGTGCCGCGGCCGGGGCCGAGTTCGACCAGCCGCAGCGTCGGCGGCGAGCCGATCGATTTCCAGACCGATGCCGCCCATAGGCCGATCAGTTCGCCGAACATCTGGCTGACTTCGGGAGCGGTGGTGAAATCGCCCTCGCGGCCCAACGGATCGCGCGACACGTAATAGCCGTGCTCGGGATGAACGAGGCACAGTTCCATGTATCGCCAGACCGGCATCGGTCCAGACGATTTGATCAGCCTCCTGATCTCCAATTCCAGCGGCGAATATTCAGTCACGGCCTGCCTTGAACTGGCTCTTGCATCTGCTCACGCGTCTCGCGGCGCCGTGCCATCACGATCAGGATGGCTCCGGCAATGATCATCGGCACCGACAACAGCATACCCATGGTCAGCCCGCCCCACAAAAACCCAAGCTGCGGGTCCGGTTCGCGGAAGAACTCGCCGGTAATGCGGGCAAGTCCGTAGATCGCGATGAAGCTGCCGAGGATCAAGCCCGGCCGTTTCAGCGCGCCCATCCGGATCATAATAGCCAGAATCGCAAACAGCAGGATGCCCTCGAGACCGGCTTCGTAGAGTTGGCTGGGGTGCCGCGGCAACGGCCCGCCATTGGGGAACACCATCGCCCACGGCACGCTGGAATCCGCAGGACGGCCCCACAATTCGCTGTTGATGAAGTTGGCGAGGCGTCCGAGCAATATTCCAATCGGAGCGACGGCGGTCGTGATGTCGCCGAGCGACAGGATCGAGATGCCGTTCTTGCGGGCAAACAGCATCACCGCCGCGACGCAGCCGAGGAAGCCGCCGTGAAACGACATGCCGCCATTCCACAACTGCAGTATTTCCGCCGGATGCTGGACGAAGTAGGCGGGATTGTAGAACAGCACGTAACCGGTGCGGCCGCCGAGAATGATGCCGATGGTGACCCACAGGATGAAGTCGTCGAGCTGCACCAGCGTGATCGGCGCCGGCCCGCCCCATAGCCGTTCCTTCTTGACCAGCGAGCGCGCGTATATCCACCCAAGGACGATGCCGCCGATATAGGCCAGCGCATACCAGCGGATCGCGATCGGCCCGATCGAGATGGCTACGGGATCGAATACCGGAAAGGCGATGGTCAGAAAGGGCATCTGGCGTGATGTCTACTACGACACGAGGTTACGGCGATAGAGTGCCAGCAGCCGCTCCCAGTGCCGCTCGGCGGCGTCGCGATCGTAGACCGGCCGCTTGGGGAAAGCGAAGCCGTGATGCGTGCCGGGATAGACCTCGACCTCGTTGTTCGATCCCTTCATGGCCGCCGTCACCTTGTCGATGATCTCCTGCGGCGCATAGATGTCGGTCTCGGCGCAGGCAAAATACAGTTCGGCCTTGGTCTTCGCCGCGGCCAGATGCGGACTGTCGGACTGGTCGGTCGCAAGATGCGTGCCGTAGATCGAAGCCGCCGCCTTCACACGATCCGGAAAATGCGTTGCCGCGTTGACCGCGTAGCGGCCGCTCATGCAATAACCGACGGTGCCGACGATTTTGGTGTTCGCCGCGCTCTCGGTCTCGGCGTAGGCGAGCAGCGCCTTGGTGTCCTCCATCACCATCGGAATGTTGATGGAGTTCATGAATTCGAACATCCGCTTGCGTTGCGGTGCTTCCGGATCCGGCGGGATCGGGCCGATCTCCATGACGCCGGAGCGGTAATACATGTTTGGCAGCATCACGTAATAGCCCGAGGTGCCGAGCCGCCGCGCCATGTCGCGCAGTTCCTCGCGGATCGCCGGCGCGTCCATGTAAAAGATGATGACCGGAAATGGCCCGCCGCGTTCGGGATGGGTAATGAAGGTGGTGGTTTTGCCGTCCCTGGTCGCAATATCGATCTGCTGGTCGATCATGGGCGATTCTTCTTGCTTTGTGATTCTGGTTTCTGCTGGAGCGCTGGATACGATTGCAAGGAAAGGCGGGCATGACAAGGCGAACCGCGGTGCGGGCAGCCGCGGCAGGCGGCCTTGAACCTTTCCCCTGGGATCGCCATTGTCATGTCCGTAATGATCAATTCGCAGCGACCGGAGCGTTCCAGATGACCCAGACCAACAATCGGTTTCTCGACGAGATCGGCCGTTTGATGAACGACGCCGCCGGCGCCGCCCAGGGCGTCAAGCGCGAAGTCGATACGGTCGTTCGCAACCAGGCCGAGCGCATCCTGCGCGACCTCGACCTCGTCAAGCGCGAGGAGTTCGACGCGGTCAAGGACATGGCCCGCCTGGCGCGTGAGGAAAACGAGGCCCTGAAGACGCGGATTGCCGCGCTGGAAGCCAAGCTCGGCATCTCTCCAGCGGCAGAGGTTGGCAATCCGGACGCGGGCGGGTAGTACACTGCTCGTCATGGCCGGGTTTGCCCGGCCGTCCATGTCCTTCGTCGCGGCGGCAAGGACGTGGATGCCCGGCCCAAGGGGTCGGGCATGACGGCTAGAGGCGGCCATGGCAGCCAGAACCGCCAAAAAATCCCTTCATTTCCTTGTCATTTCGTCCCTTTGGGGCTAAAAGCCCGCCACGTCCGCAGCCCCCGCACCCCTGGAGGCTTGCTGCAGGGCGTTAACGGGCCGCGCTGCGGCCTTTAACTTTTTAGAAAACAAGGACTTAGCACGATGGCGACCGTCAACGAGTTGAAGGCGACTTCGCGTCCGCAGAGCGGCAAGGGGGCCGCCCGGGCCGAGCGTCGCGCCGGGAGAGTGCCCGGAGTGATCTATGGCAACAACCAGCCCCCCGTGACCATCTCGGTCGACGACAAGGAACTCCGCCAGCGCATCATGGCCGGCCGGTTCCTGACCACGCTTTTCGACATCGATCTCGAGGGCAAGAAGCACCGCGTGATTCCGCGCGACTTCCATCTCGATCCGGTGCGTGACTTCCCGCTGCATGTCGATTTCATGCGGCTCGGCGAAGG
>PNLC01000480.1 GCA_013822885.1 Bradyrhizobium sp. | reverse complement strand
GCCTGTCTCGTTGCCGATCTTGCTCAGCCGTTCCGACAATTCGTCGTTGTTGGAGAACATGCCGGCATATTCGGTGCCGAGCGCCACCATGATGGCGCCGGTCAGCGTCGCCAGATCGACCATGAATTTGGGCTTGTACTTCTTCGCCACGTACCAGAGCACGTCGGCCAGCACGAGCCGGCCTTCGGCGTCGGTATTGATGATCTCGATCGTCTGCCCCGACATCGAGGTGACGATGTCGCCGGGGCGCTGCGCGTTGCCGTCGGGCATGTTCTCGACCAGGCCGATGGCGCCGACCACGTTGGCCTTCGCCTTGCGTGCGGCGAGCGCATGCATCAATCCGACCACGCAGGCCGCCCCTCCCATGTCGCCCTTCATGTCCTCCATGCCGCCGGCGCCCTTGATCGAAATGCCGCCGGTATCGAAGCAGACGCCCTTGCCGATGAATGCGACGGGCTGATCGCCTTTCTTGCCGCCGTTCCAGCGCATGATCACCATGCGGCCAGGCTGCGTCGAGCCCTGCGCCACGCCGAGCAAGGCGCCCATGCCGAGCTTCGTCATCGCCTTGACGTCAAGCACCTCGACAATGACGCCGAGCTTCCTGAGCTGGCTGGCGCGACGCGCGAACTCCACGGGATAGAGCACGTTCGGCGGTTCGTTGACGAGTTCGCGGGCGATGATCACGCCGTCCACGACATGAGCCGCCGGCGCGAACGCCTTTCGTGCGGCAGGGACATCGTCGACCGCAATGGAAACGTCGGCCTTGAGGGCGCCGTTCTCGCCTTCCTTCTTCCTGGTCTTGTAGCGGTCGAACTTGTAAGCGCGCAGCCGGATGCCCGAGGCGATCGCCGCGGCGGCATCGGGCGCCATGGCGCCGTCGGACCGTTCGGCCACCACGGTGACATCAGCGCTGGCGGCGTTGAGCTTGCCCGCCGTCACCCCGCCGAACTTGAGATAATCCTTCTCCTTGATATCGGCGGCCTTGCCGGTGCCGACGACGATCAGGCGCTCCGCCTTGATTCCCGCCGGTGCCGGAATATCGAGCGTCGACCCGCTCTTGCCCTTGAATTGATTGGCCGCAGCCGCGCGCTTGACGGTCTCGGCCGCCGACCCCAGCGCCTTCCGTGCAGATGCGCCAAACTTCAACTCATCGTCGCAAAACACCACCAGAACGCCGCGCGGCGCAGTGGAAAAAGGCACAAAGCCGACCTTAACGGCGTCGGACATGGGTAAATCCTCCAGAATTCAGGGCTGTTCGGCGGAGCCGGGATCGGGCGCCCATGGTCTAATGTTCGCTTTCGGCAGCAGCCCGATCGCCCGGGACGAGATGTTTGCAACACTATGGCCCGTCAGCCACAGCGCTGCCAAGCGCCGCCGTGGCTTGAAGGTCACATGAAGTGAATTATTAACCACTTTGGAGGGGTGCCACGGCCCGGCCATTTTGTTGACGGATCAAAGGGATGGTAGTGAGAATATGAACGGCTGAAAGATGGTGGCCCGACCAGAGGGGAACCCGAAACGGGGTTTGGTCGAGAGCCGCCCTTCCGGCGCGCAATGGTGGGATTGTGCGGTAACGATGGGGTCGATCGACAGGTACATTTTCCGCACGACGCTGGCGTCGTTTGCGCTTGTCCTGGTCAGCCTCACCGGCGTGATCTGGATAACGCAGGCGTTGCGCGGCATCGACCTGATGACCAGCCAGGGCCAGACCATCGTCACCTTTCTCGGCATCACCAGCCTCGTGATTCCGGCGCTGGTGCTGATCATCGCGCCGATCGCGCTGATGATCGCGATCTCGCACACGCTGAACAAGCTCGCCACCGATTCTGAAATCATCGTGATGAATGCCGCCGGCTTCTCGCCCTTCCGGCTGTTCCGTCCGTTCTTTTTCGCCACCTGCGTGGTGGCCGCCGTCGTTGCCTTTATCGGCGCCTACCTCGCCCCCGACGGCATGCGCCGGATCAAGCAATGGGACGCGGAGATCACCGCCGACGTCCTGACCAACATTCTTCAGCCCGGACGCTTCGCGCAGCTCGACCAGAACCTGACGATTCGGATTCGCGAACGCCTGCCGGGCGGCGTGCTCGCGGGCATCTTCGTCGACGATCGGCGCGATCCGAAGGAGCGCATCACCATCATCGCCGATCACGGCACGGTGCTGAAGAACGAGAGCGGCTCCTATCTGGTGCTCGAGGACGGCAATCTCGAACGCTTCGAGGCGGGCAAGCGCGATCCGGCGCTGGTGGCGTTCGGCCGATACGCCTTCGACATGTCGAAATTCTCCAACCGCGGTCGCGACGTCGCGCTGGGAATTCGCGAACGCTATATCTGGGAGCTGTTTTCGCCGGCGGAGAGCGATCCGGTATACAAGCAATTGTCCGGGCAGTTCTTCGCGGAACTGCACGACCGGTTGATGTCGCCGCTCTATCCCTTTGCCTTCGCGGTTCTGACGTTCGCCTTTCTCGGCACGCCGCGCACCACGCGGCAGAGCCGCAATTTTTCGATCGGCGGATCGATCGTGGCGGTGTTCGGCCTGCGCATGGCGGGATTCGCCTGCTCCGTGATGACCGTGAAGACGCCGGCCATGGCGCTTGTCCAGTATGGGATGCTGTTCGGCGCGATCGGCGTCGGGCTGTGGATGATCATAGGCGGCGTCGTGGTGGAACCGCCGGCTGCGCTGATGGAAGCCATCAACAGATCCAACGCCCGCCTGGCGCGGCTGTTCAGACGGCCCGCCACAGCATGAGCATGATGACCAACACGCTTGGGAGATACTTTGCCGGCCGCTTCCTGGTCTCGGCCGTGGGAGTGTTTGCGAGCATCTTCGTGCTGCTGGTGCTGGTCGATTACATCGAGATGGTGCGCAAGACATCAGGGCTCGCTTCGGCGTCGGCAATCACGGTTGCCAAGACGTCGCTGTACCGGGTGCCGCAACTGCTCGAAAAGCTGATGCCGTTCTGCGTCCTGATCGGCGCGATGACCTGCTATCTCGCGCTGTCGCGGCGGCTCGAACTGGTGGTCGCACGCGCCGCCGGCGTATCCGCCTGGCAGTTCATCTCCCCGGCCCTGGGGAGTGCGATCATCCTCGGTGCGCTGGCAACGACCGCCTACAATCCGATGTCGGCGAACCTGCGCGAACTCTCCAAGCGGATGGAGGCCGAACTGTTCGGCTCCACGCCCGGCGGCGGCATCCAGGACGCTTCCGGCTTCTGGCTCAACCAGATCAACAGCGACGGCCAGTCGATCATCAACGCCGCCCGCAGCGAGCAGCAGGGTGCGCGGCTGACCGGGCTGACCGTGTTCCGGTTCGACACCAGCCTCCAGTTCAAGGAGCGAATCGAAGCGCGCGAGGCCACCCTCGAGGAAGGCCGCTGGGCATTCAAATCGGTACGCAGATACTCCCTGGACAAGCCCCCGATCGACCAGGAGAGCTTCTACCTGGCCACCACGCTGACCCCGGCTCAGGTCCGCAACAGCTTCTCCACCCCCGAAACCGTGTCCTTTTGGCAACTGCCCGGCTATATCCGATCGTCAGAGAGTTCGGGCTTCGCGACCGCCGGGTATCGCTTGCAGTACCATAAGCTCATCGCACAGCCGTTTTTGCTGGCTGCAATGGTCATGTTGGCGGCTTCCGTCAGCCTTCGGTTCTTCCGGATGGGTGGCGTGCAAAAGATGGTTTTAAGTGGCGTGGGCGCAGGCTTTCTGCTCTACGTTCTATCGAAAGTTACTGAGGATTTGAGCAAGGCTGAGTTGATGCAT